>DRKH01000190.1 GCA_011051825.1 Desulfobulbus sp. | reverse complement strand
TAATCGGTTTCTACGCTGTGCAAGGGGGCTTCCCATGTTTTTTTCCAGATTCTTTTCTACCATATTCTTCTGTTGTTGTCTTGTCTTCCTGTGGACGACTCTAGCACAGGCCAGGCCGAGAACCTCGGTGAAAACCGTTCAGATCCGGTCGGAGAACCCCAACGGCAGCAAGTCCAAACTCGTTATGCCCTATGCCTTTCCGTCGGATTCCATGGGCTTTGTCGTCGGTGTCGGTGGCGGCATGAAGGGCTATGGCCAGGACCAGATGCTGGTCGGCGGCACAGCCTTCGGCAGCTTTGATAGTGCAGTCGCCCTTTTTCTCGGGCTCTGGGATTATCGACCGTCCTTTGCCGACCGGTTTTTTTTCAGTGCCCAGGGGATGGTCGGCCATTATCCCCGACAGAAAGCCTATGCCGCCCCGACCTATCGGGCCGGTCAACCCCGGGCCGGCAGCAATGATTCCGATCCGGACGATTTTGCAGAAGAAAGCGGTTACGACAACTGGACCGACTTTAAAGTGGAATTCGTCCTGCCCATCGGCGCGGCCCGAAACAGCGCCCTGCAGGAGGTCAAACTGACAGGCGGTCTGCTCAAGTCGGCTCCGATCGGCGGTAAGGTCTGGAACCCGATGACCAGCGGGGTGACGACCATCATGCTCAGGCAGTTTAACCGCTATCGCAGCTTTGAGACCGAGCAGGGCGATCTGGACGCCACCACCCATCCGGTTGAACTGGCCATTGGCTATAACAATACCGATTTTCCAAACAATCCCTCCTTCGGTTGTTCGCAGTATCTTGGTATAACCCATGATTTCGGTTGGCTGGAATCTCCCCATGAGTGGACATTTATCGAGTTCGAGGCCAGTAAGTATTTTTCCCTTGGTGCTTCCGACTGGGCTAAACAGCGTGTTATTGCCCTGAACTTCTGGACCGGTGATACCCCTTCCTGGGAAGAGCACACCAGTCCGGATGGAACCGTGACCCTGGACAACCAGCCGCCGTTTTATGAGGGCGCGAATCTGGGTGGCTTTTACCGTATGCGTGCCTATCCCATTGATCGGTTCAGGGACCGTTCGGTAATCTATACCACGGCTGAATATCGGTACACTTTAAACTGGAACCCCATTGCCGAGGTCTCCTGGCTGCGGTTTCTCCAAAGCGACTGGCTGCAACTGGTCGGTTTTGTCGAGGGCGGGCAGGTGGCTGAAGACTACACCTTCTCCGATCTGTTTGATACCTGGAAGTTTGATGCCGGTCTGGGGGTCCGCTCCATGTTTGCCGGCGGGGTTGTCCGCCTTGATGTCGCCACCGGTGACGAGGACACCACTGCCTGGGTGATGTTCGGACATCCTTTTTAAAGACAGGTGTCGGCTGTCAGGTTTCAGGTGTCGGTTGGAACCTGTACCCTGTACCCTGTACCCTGGAACCTGAAACCTGAAATCTGATTCCATGGAAAGACTGACCGCGCTTCCTCTGGCAAAATCTGTCGAAATTGCCTTCAAGTCCATCAAGGCCCGTTTTTTCCGGTCCCTGATAACCACCATGTCTCTGGTCCTGGCCGTGGCCTTCCTCTGTTATGTCCAGGCCACCAATGATCTGGCCAACGGGCTGCTCCATTCCGGTCATCCGGAGGCCATGCGGATTCTTCTCCATGCCGGCTACGATGTTCAGGCGGCCTCCACCTCCATTACCGAGAGTGCCAAACAGCAGTGGATCGTGATTCTGTCGCTGCTGGTCTGCGTGGTCGGTATTGTCAATGCCCAGCTGATGGCGGTGAGTGAACGTTTCCGGGAAATCGGCACCATGAAATGTCTTGGTGCCCTGGACAGCGTGGTTATGCGTCTCTTTCTTATTGAGGCCGGTCTGCAGGGACTGGCCGGTGCGGCAGCCGGTGCGGTGCTGGGGATTGTGGTTGCCCTGTTTGGTGCCCTGATTACCCTTGGCACACCGGTTTTCTTCTCCCTGCCCCTTGGCGCACTGACGCTTACGGCCCTCAAGGCCACAGGCATCGGCTGCCTGCTCAGCCTGATCGGAGTCATCTACCCGGCCATCACCGCCGCCCGCATGGAGCCGGTGGAGGCCATGCGGGTGGAGCAGTAATCCGCGTTCCCCAACCCTGCCTCGTAACGAGAAAAACCCGCAACCCGAAATAGCTATTCAATAAGCCGGTTGGCGATCAGCCCGAAAAACGAATCACCTGTATCTGAATGAAAGCGCCAGCCCAGATGGGTCAGGCAGGTGGAACAGAGAGCATATTGCCAGCTGTAGCCGGCAAACCAGGTGAAGTCGGTGGTCGATTTTCCATGGATGCGACAGCCCGGCGCCTTTTGAAAGCAGCGGACGTCAAAGGCGATACCTGAGGGGTTAAAGAAGACATGGCCGTGAAGACCATTGACGGAGATGGCCTCTTTTTCGGTCGTAATCGGCGAGCTGCAGGTCGTGCACAGCAACGCAGGCTCCTCCGCAGGCTCGGAGTCCTCTTCAGGAGTGGATTTCGGGCGGCCTGTTGAACCGCCCGTCAGGTCAAGTC
>DRKH01000189.1 GCA_011051825.1 Desulfobulbus sp. | reverse complement strand
TTCAGATAAGGACACAATTTACGCAATACCGCAGCCTGTAACTGTTCAGGAGTGCCTTAGATTTGTTCATTTAAGACTGTGAAGCGTACTTGTGCTACTCGAACTGGCTTAAATGGGCGAAGATGAGGTGCTCCTGAACAGTTACGAAGAGATCAGGTTAAAGGTACCATATAAAGCAGTGCTGCCAGCGCCTTCCGGGCCATGGTCAGTAGACCGCCTGGAAAAACGCCTAAAACAAGGAGACCAAGGCCAAGCGCTGTGGCCGTTGTTCCCAGGAGCGGCGGGGTCGGAACGGGCCGACCGGAAGCTTGATCATCGACCAGACTGATTCGGATAATATTGAGGTAGACAAAGAGACCGAGCAGAGAGTTGAGCACCCCGATGACCACGGTCCAGAACCAGCCCGCTTTCCAGGCCGCAGTCAGGAGCAGGAGCTTGCCGGTAAAACCGGCTGTCGGCGGCAGACCGGCCAGGGAAACCAGGGCAATGGTAAAGACTATCGCCAGCAGCGGTGCGCGATGCCAGAGTCCGCGCAAATCGTCAAGGGGAATATCATTTTTACCCTCTTCCGCCATCTGGACGGCAACCAGAAACGCGGCCAGCGACATGACGGCATAGACCGCACCGTAAAACATGGCTGAATTCAACCCGCCCTGGGAGGCGGCCAGCACCCCGAGCAGGATATAGCCGGCATGGGAGACCGCGGAATAGGCAAGCAGTCGTTTGAGTTCGGTCTGGGCCAGGGCAAGAATATTACCGACGGTCATGGACAAAACAGCCAGAATGGCAAGGGCCGGGGCCAGCACATCAAAATCCATAAAAACCCCGCCCACTCGGGCAAAAAGGGCAACGGCGGCGAGTTTGGGCAGAGCGGCGGCAAAGGCAACCACCTCGACTGCGGCCCCGGAGTACACATCAGGAGCCCAGAAATGAAAGGGAAAGGCGGCAAGTTTATAGAGGAGCCCGGCCATAAATAAAATCACCCCGACCAGGGTCAGGGGATCATACAGATGCGAAGGCAGGGCCAGGACAATATCATTTAAAAAGGTGGAACCCAGGGCACCGTACAGATAACTGATGCCATAGATCATCAGGGCGGTTGAGACAACCCCGAACACCAGGTACTTGGCAGCGGCCTCAAACTGAAAGCCGAGTCCCTTCCGATATGAAGTAGTAATGTAGAGCGGATAGGAGGAGATCTCCAGGGCGATAAACAGGGTCAGCAGCTCGGTGGCCCCGGACACGAGGATAAGGCCCGAGGTGGAAACGGTCAGGAAAAAATATACGTCAGCCCGGCAGGTTCGATCTATGTCCTTCATCTGCCGGGTAATGATTATGGCGACCAGAAACCCACCGGTGATGAACAGGGAAAAAAAGCGGCTGAACCGATCGACCCGGTAGGCCCCGTGAAAAAACTCGGCCTGACCGCTCATGGAAATCACTGCCGCCAGAAAAGCTGCGGCCGCCCAGGCCACGGCATACCGGTGCATATTTTTTTCCACATTAAACAGGCTGCAACCGAAAAAAAACGCTGCTGCGCAGCCCAGAACCAGTTCAGGTAATATTGCCTGCAGTATATCCACTCAAAGCTCCTGTTGATTGTCCGTTTTTTTCAGTTTTCCCATTTCTCAGCTCCCCTTTTGACGGTATCAAAAAAAGAGCGTTTGTACGGCATGCCGGAGAGCGACGACAAGGTCCGTCCCCTGCCCCACCGGCAACCGGGCCAGCAGTCCTTCCAGGGCCGGATTCATAATCTGCAGGATCGGCCTGGGATAAAAGCCAAACACCATAATCAGAACCGCAAGAGGAACCAGGCTGACCCATTCCCTGAAATTCAGATCCCGGGCAACTTTTTTATCCCCCTTGGCGTCCCAGGTCAGTTTTAAAAAGAGCCGAAACATATAGGCCGCCGCCAGCAGGGCTCCGGGAATGGCCCAGGCCCCGACCCGCCAGTCAAGCTTGAAGGCACCGGCCAGGCAGAGAAACTCACCGACAAAACTTGCTGTCCCCGGGAAAGCCAGGGAGGAGAGCGAGAATACGCCCAGGAAAAACCCGAACGCGGGCATCAGCCGCCCCATCCCGGCATTGACGCCAAGTTCCCGGGAATGGGTCCGTTCATAGAGCATCCCGGCCAGCAGAAAAAGCCCGCCGGTGGTGAGTCCATGGTTGACCATCTGCAGCAGGGCCCCCTGGTTGCCCTGGAAGGTCAGGGTAAAAATCCCCAGGGTGACAAACCCCATATGGGCAACCGAACTGTAGGCGATCAGTTTCTTGATATCGGTCTGGGCCAGCGAGAGCAGGCCACCGTAGAGGATGGCGATGATGGAGAGCACAATCATGACCGGGGCGAGGTCCACACTTGCCTGAGGGGCCAGGGCCAGATTAAAACGCAGCAGGCCGTAGGTTCCCATCTTGAGCAGAATCGAGGCCAGGATGACCGATCCGGCGGTGGGTGCCTCCACATGGGCGGCCGGGAGCCAGGTATGGACCGGAAACATGGGAATCTTGACTGCAAAGGCCACCAGCAGGGCAAGAAAGAGCCAGAACTGGAACTGGGGCGAAAGCGACAGGCCCAAAATAACCGGATAACTGAAGGTATGGGCCTGCAGATAGAGCCCGATCAGGGCCAGAAGCAGAAAGATGGAACCGGCCAGGGTAAAGAGAACAAATTTCACCGCTGCATAGATTCTTCTCGGACCGCCCCAGACCGCTATCATCAGAAACATGGGGATGAGCAGGGCCTCGAAAAAAAAGTAAAACAGCATGACATCCAGGGCGGCAAAGACCCCGACCATAATGCCCTGGGTCAGCAGCAGACAGGCCAGGAACGCGCGCACCCTTTTGGTGATATAGGTCCAGGAGCAGAGCACGACAATGGGCCCGAACAGAGTGGTCAATAGAATCATGGGCATGGAGATACCGTCAATGCCCAGCAGATAGGTCAGGCCGATGCTCTTGACCCAGGTGTACTGTTCAACAAACTGGAACCCGGGCACAAGCGGATCAAAGCGGGTGTAGAGCGGAATGGAAAACACCAGCACCGCCAGGGTGAGGATAAGGCTGTACATCCTGGCCGCCCGGTCATCGGGAATAAGCGGCAGGAACAGTGCTCCACCCATGGGCAGGAATATAATCATGGTGAGCACCGAGATGCCCATGGGATTCATATGCAGTAGGGGTTCCATTCTTTTTGCTGTTCTCTCATATTTCTAT
>DRKH01000188.1 GCA_011051825.1 Desulfobulbus sp. | reverse complement strand
TTTTTTCCTTTCGGTACCCGGGCAACGGATGCCTCCTCGATTTCCATAAAGTCGTAATAAGAGACGTTGAGCATTGTAAACGGGTAGGGGCTTTCCACCTGAAAGCGTTTGAAGTCCTTGTCGTTGCGGACATCAAGGACAATAATGTCTTCTTTGTCGGTCAGCCAGTTGAACAGGTCGATAGCCTGATAGGTAAAAACAGCCATGGGTTTTTCCTCCGAGAATGCATACCGTCACGCTGTCCGGTATGGTAACTGAATATATATTCCTTGGGGTATTCAATCCACTCTTCTTGCGTATGGCGCAGGTTGGGTCAAGCGGTTTACATGATCGTATTTGTCGGCTTTGTTTGCAGGCCAATGTTTTAACAGAGTGCATGTGCAATAAAAAAGCGAACCCGGCAAAACACGGTGGACGCTGCCCACGTAATCCAACCTGTAAATATTCTATTCAGAAGAGTGAAGTGCATACCCCGTTTCGTTGTTCATAGGTTTCAAGCCTCTGGGTAATTATAGCCCCGGCAAGAATCATTGTCGACTAAATAACACCTTCCGGTGAATTGTTATGACGGTCCTTATGGGTAAGAGATCACTGGGCACACCTGCTGCGGACGATCGGCAAGCCTTATGTCGCACTGGTACACGGCGGCTTGCCGCCCGGAGTCTGCGCTTATCTACCTGTCCACATCAGGCGCACCCTGTGACCTCTTACATTTTTTCCTTGACATGACACCAGGTTGACTAGTCTGTGATCAGTTACCCTTATGGAGTAGTGCGAGATTTGAGCGCTGATGTGATGGTCGAGTTCAGTTCGTCCAGGTTAAAGGGCTTGGCCACCGAGGCCACAAATCCAAAGTCCTTGCAGTTGGCCATGATTGGATCGTTTGAGTAGCCACTGGCAACTATGACTTTTGCATCAGGATTGATTTTAAGAATTTCCTGTACCGCGTCCTTGCCCCCCATGGCACCGGGTATGGTCAAATCCATAATAATCAGATCCACAGGCGTGCCCAGTTCCATAAGCTCCAGGTATTTTTCAACCGCCTCATTGCCGTTTTCAACCAGGACAACTTCATGCCCGAAATGAAGGAGTTGCGACTCAGCCACTTTTCGCAGCATTTCTTCATCGTCCATGACCATGATTCGTGCTGAACCTGATGGGGAGGCGATGGCCTGTTGTTTGGTTTCTTCCACATCGGTATGCTCGGCAGCCGGCAGGTAGATGCTGAACTTGGATCCTTTGCCCGCTTGAGATTCCACCGTCAGGTAGCCGTCGTGCTTTGAAATGATGGAATGACAGATCGCCAGGCCAAGGCCGCTGCCTTCCTGTTTAGTGGTGAAATAGGGATCAAAAATTTTATCAATGATTTCCTGTGGAATTCCGACCCCGTGATCCTGGATCGTAATATGAACAAACCTGCCCTTATGGATGTTGAGCAGCGCCTCGCTCGGGGTATCCTCGATATTGGTGCACTGCACTTCGATTATTCCGCCTTCGGGCATGGCATGGCGTGCGTTGAGGATGATATTCTGGATTACCTGACCTGTCTGGCCGACATCCACCGAGACCGGCCAGAGGTCGTCGATACAGGAATAGATAATGGAAATATGAGTACCGTGGAGGACGAAATCTCCGGCTTCCCGGATAAGCTGGGCCAGGTTGGTGGTCTCTTTAACCGGTTCGCCACCCTTGGCAAAGGTCAGGAGCTGGCGGGTCAGTCTGGTCGCCCGTTCGGTTGCTTTCCGTGCATCGGCAAGCAGGGCGCCGACATGTTGATCACTGCTTGCCAGGCGTTCCGCCAGATCGATATTGCCGAGAATTGCCGATAGAATATTGTTGAAATCATGGGCAATACCTGCGGCGAGGACACCAACGGATTCAAGTTTTCGTGTCCGGAGCAGCTCGTCTTCCATTTTCTGTTCATGGGTAACATCCCTGAACACAAGTACAACCCCGATAATCCTGCTCCTGCGATCCCTGATCGGAGCGCCGCTATCTGCTATGCTCCGGATGGTCCCGTTTTTATCAATCAGGGCCGTGTGATTGGCAAGGCCTACAATTTTGCCGGATTTCAGCACTCGTTGAACCGGACTCTCGCAAGGCGCCTTTGTCTTTTCATTGATAATGTTGAAGACCTCGGTGGAGGGTTTGCCCTGTGCCTCCCCGTTACTCCAGCCGGTCAGCTGTTCTGCCACTTTATTGAGGAAAAGCACGGTCCCGCGGGTGTCGGTTGTTATAACGCCGTCGCCGATGCTGCGAAGGGTTACGGCCAGCCGTTCCCGCTCTGAGGCCAGGTTCTGCTGGGCCTCTTTACGATTGGTGATATTGCGGACAATGGCGATCACATAATCTCTGCCGCTGAACCTGCTGGCCTTAAGCCCGACCTCGGCCCAGAAGAGTTCCCCGTCTTTTCGCCTGGCTCTCCATTCAAAGAGCTGCGGTCCTTCCTGTTTTGCACGGGTAATCTTTTTGAGCGCCTCTTTCATGGTGTAGGGATGGGTGCCCGAGCTTAAGCTTCCGAGATTCAAGTACATTGCCTCCTCGTACGGATATCCAAACATGTCCAGTACGGCCTGGTTGACATCAAGAATTGCACCGTTGTCGGCATCGTGTAAGAATATGGAGTCATCGGGGGCATTGAATATCTCCCGGTATTTTTCTTCCGATTGCTGAAGGGCATGATGGGAGGCCAGGAGATCATCGGCCATGGTGTTGAGCATTTTTTCAACCTGTCCCCACTCGTCCGAGCGTTCCACTTTAATTCTGGCGGTAAGTTCTCCGCGGCTGAAGGTCGAGAGTATTTTTTTAAGCCGTTCCATGGGAAGATAAATAGCAGAGCGCAGGAAGTATGAGGTCGACAGAAGAACAGAGCCCATAACCAGGAATGCGATAAACAGAAGACCGGCCCCAAGCGCAAAAAAGAATTTTGAGATTTTCGTAAGGGAGTTTTTTGTGCTGTTGACAAGGTTTGTATCTGTATTCTTCAACGCGTCGATGCATGTTGATTTGACCTCGTTAAAGGCGTTGACCTCCAGGTTGAATTTTTTGGTCGTCGCCATGATTCGGACCAGAAGGCTCTTGCTTTTTTTAACCTCGGAAATGAGGCGTTTCCCATGTTCAGCGGTCCGGCTGTCAACGGTGGTAAGCAGCTGCAGACGGAGGAGGAGATTGTCAAGGGCGGCGGAAATGTCATCGGCCTGTGCCGCAACGTTGGAGGAACTCCGGGCATACCATTCGGTAAAGGCCTTGTTTATTTCAAGCAGGCTGTAACGATAGTTGATAATCTGCACGGAAAGTTTCTCCAGAAAGGAGGTGTTCTTTCCTGCAAAAACCTGATTGATTGTTTTTTCGGCGATGGTTTTATCAAGGCTGTCAAACTCTTTTGATATGGCACTCTCGATGGTGATTTTCTCCTGTCGCATCTTGTTGAGATCCGAACAGAAGGACAGGATGTTCTGCAGGTGTTCGACGAGCTGGAGAATGGCCGATTTGAGCTTCGGGTCTGCTGATTGTTGGGCGATGGCCTTGCTTCTTGCAAGGAGACTGCCGCCCTCTTTGTGCAGGTATTCTTCTCTGCCGTAAAAGGTATGAAACAAAAGGTTGCTTTCCGAAAACAAGACCACCAGATCACGGGAAACCTGGGCATTGGTTGCCACTGTCTCTATATCATTGCTGATATTGTTGACCAGGACCCGGTGAGTATAGACCAGCGAGATGGTCATGACAGCCAGAATAAGGAAAAAGGTGAGGCCAAGAACCAGGTTGAAAAGTCTGATTTTGGCTTTTATGGAAAGGTTGGATAATCGATCTCTAATTGCCATGACTGTTTCTTATTCTTCTATTTACTATTCTTCTATGTACTTATGGGTAACCCATGCTCAAGGATTGTAAGCGACCGCCTGTGCCGCAGAGTTACACGGTCGCTACTGCCTGGAGGGGCTCTTGTTGAGTCAACCTCCAGAACATATATTTCCGAGGACATTTCCTGCGGTTAAGGGCTTTAAAAAAAATGCCTGTCCCCTCCTGCCTGTCTTTTGTCCCGGCTTCTGCGTTGCGAAAAGGGTTACATGTTCTCAATATATGCTCCTTCCCAGGCCTTGAATCCGGAACACAATCCGCTGTATTACGGGATAATTATTTTTTTCCGCAGCCATAAAACTTCCGGCCCCTGATTGTTGGAATCCATATTTAGTACCACAGATTCAGTTTTGGCTCTATTGCCATTTTTTTCTGATTACCCAAAAAGTTCTGTTGCAGAGGGATGCAAGGGCTGAATCAACCATTACCCGGCAGGCTACTCCAAAAAAACATCGAATAGGGATTGGTGTTTCCTGTATCCGCATAAACGGATGTTGCCAATGGGGCCTGTTTCGGGTACATAACAATATGCGGATTCGTCATGTATTCATTGCTCTTTTCCTTCTGTTCGGCTCCTTTCCTGCCGTAAACAGCAGCTTTGCCGCTGTCAGAGCGTCTCTCACTTTTGGTCTGCCGCCTTTTGCCAACCCCTCGGTTCTCCAGGATAATTTTTCCCCCCTGGTGAAATACCTGGCCCGGGCCGTCGGTCAACCGATTGAAATCACCTTTTCGCCCAACTACATCAGTCATGTAATGCGTCTGGGCTCGGGGATGATCGATATCGGCTACATGGGGCCGTCTCCGTATGTCAAAACAAAGGACAAGTTCGGCGGCATAGAGTTGCTGGCCCAATTCCGGCAGGAGGAAAAAGGCAACAACCAGATGGTCATTTTTACGCGCAGTGATTCCAATATTGCCACCCTGGCCGACCTGGCAGGAAAAACCTTTGCCTTTGGCGACTATCAGTCTTTCGGCAGCCATTTTCTGCCCCGTTTCCTGCTCAACAACCATGATATTCCATTGAAGAAACTGGCGGCCTACGACTATGTGGGCAGCCATGACAATGTCCTGTTGAGCGTGCTGCACAGGGATTTTGACGCCGGTGGCGTACGTCTTGATCTCTTCAATAAATACCGGGACCGGGAGTTGAAAATTATCTACGGCCCGGTGACCATCCCTCCGCATGCCCTGGTCTGTCGGTCTTCGCTTCCGGAGGAGGTGAAGAAAAAGCTTAAAGAGGCATTGTTTGCCCTTGATGATCCGCTGATTTTCCGGAAAATCAATCCGACCATGACCGGTTTCGGCCCGGTTCAGGATCGCGATTTCGCGCTGGCAAGAAAGGTGATTGATATTATTGAATCTAAATGAGCAAATCTCTTAAAAATACCTTATATCAACGCTTCAGTATGATACTGGTGTGTTCGGTCGTTGTCATAAGTGGGCTTGTCATCCGAACCGAACGGCTTTTATTGACCAATGACCTTCAGGACAAAGGCGACAGTATTGCCCGAATTTTATCCAGTGTAACATTGGATGCGGTCCTGCGGCATGATTACGCGACCATTGAGCGCTATGTTCGGGACATTACCAGAGAAAAATTTGTCACCGGCATTGAAGTGGTTCGCAAAGACGGTGAAATTCTTGCCGGTCACAACAGTACACAGTCACGCAATACGATTCTGACCACGTATCCCATACGGATGGGAATCCAGGAGTTTGGGGTGGTAAAAATCTTCTTTTCCACCAGTCGTATCGATGCAATCACCTGGCAGATCGTTTTTGCAGCCATCGGCGTCATCCTGATCCTCCATTTCCTTGGCCTGCTGCTCACCAATATGGTGCTGAATAAAACCGTGTTGATTCCTCTTGCCCGGCTGCAACAGGCCATCAAAACGGTGAGTACAGGTGATTTCAATACCCTGGTCGACCCTGGCGGACCCCGGGAATTTGAAACAATCGGCACCTCGTTTAACACCATGGCGCAACAACTGCGGCAGAGCTTCACTGAAATCAAAAAGAGCAGACAGGCCCTGGATCTGGAAAGAAATAAGCTGGCCGCAATCGTCGCGGCCATGGCCGACGGCATGTTTGTTACCGATAATAATGCGCTTATTACCTCTTTTAATCAATCAGCCAGCAAGATTACAGGATATCTGCAGGAAGAGGCCATCGGCCGGAGCTGTGAAGATCTCTTCAGGACCAGCCTGTGCAGGGATGCCTGCGCTCTCAGGCATCAGGGAGAGACACGGGAAAACGTTGAGACCTCCATGATAACAAAAGACGGGAGAAAGCTGGATGTGTCGGTCAGTTCCGCCATCTTACGGGATAAAGACGGAGAGCGAATCGGCGGGGTACAGACCTTTCGGGATATCAGCGATGAAAAAAAACGTCATGATCTCTACTGCCGCACCGAAAAACTTGCCGCCGTCGGTCAACTTGCCGCCGGTGTTGCCCATGAGTTAAATAACCCCCTGGGCAACATTATCGGTTATGCAAAAATGATCAGCCCGGATGAGGCACCGGAAAAAGTTCCCGGACGGGTGGACGTCATTATCGAACAGGCCCGCAAGTGTGCCGATATTGTCAGGGGCCTGCTTGATTATTCCCGAACCTCGGCCTCCGAACAAAATCATGTCGACCTTGCCGGAATTGTCCGGGGGGTGGCCGAGGTCCTTACCCTGCAGATGAAGAAAAAGGGCGTTGAGCTTTCTCTTGACCTGCAGGAACTGCCCAGGTTGTCGGCTGATGAACGTAAAGTGGAGCAGGTGATTATGAATCTGGCCTTAAATGCGATCCAGGCCGTGGAGCAGGGCGGCTCTATTTCCATTGCTGTCCGACAGCACGGTGACATGGCCCGTCTTGAAGTCGGAGACAACGGCCCCGGTATTCCAGAGGAGTTGCGCTGCCGCATTTTTGATCCTTTTTTCACAACCAAACCGGTGGGGGAGGGCACCGGCCTGGGCCTGGCGATAAGCGCCGGCATCATTGATGAACTCGGCGGTCTCATTGAACTGGGTACTCCGGAAAACGGGGCTCTATTTATCGTCTCTCTGCCCCTTGGCTCCAGACTGCAGGGGAATGACAATGGTTGAAGACTTTCCTGTATTGATTGTTGATGATGATCGGCGGATGCGGGAGCTGCTGGCCGAGATTTTCACTGCCCACGGGTACCGGGTGATGTGTGCGGCCGACGGAGAAGAAGCTGTCCGGAGTCTCTCTCAGGATCGGTTTGGTCTGGTCATCACCGATCTTCAAATGCCTCAGCGGGACGGGCTTGGCATCCTGCAGCATGCTCTTTCCATTGATTCCGAACTCCCGGTCATCCTCATTACCGGACATGGCTCGGTGGACTCCGCTATTGCAGCCATGAAACAGGGGGCCTACGATTACATCGAAAAACCCTTTGATCCTGAAGAGCTGTTGCTTGTTGCCGAAAGGGCGGCAAGTCATTACCGACTGAGCTGCAGAGCCAGAGAACTCCATGAAACTCTGGAAAAAGTCCGGGCCCATGAACTCATAGGTTCCGGGCCGCAAATGGCAAAGGTTAAAAAACTTGTCGCCCAGATTGCCTCTCTTGATGTGAGCATTTTGATCCAGGGCGAGACCGGTACCGGCAAAGAACTTGTCGCCCGACTGATCCACAACTCCAGCAGAAGGCGTGAACGCAAATTTCTGCCGGTCAACTGTGGCGGGGTGACGGAAAGCCTGCTGGAATCCGAGCTTTTCGGCCATGAACCCGGTGCCTTCACCGGTGCCAATGTAATGAAAAAAGGGCTGGTTGAGCTGGCCGATGGCGGAACACTTTTTCTTGATGAAATAAATAATATGCCGCCCATGTTCCAGGCCAAGATTTTACGGTTTCTGCAGGACCAGTCCTTCATGCGGGTGGGCGGTGCTGGAGAGCTGCATGCCGATGTCAGAATTGTTGCGGCCACCAATATCGATCTTGCCCTGGAAATACGGGAAAAGCGATTCCGGGATGACCTCTATTACCGGCTCAAGGTCATGACAATCAAGCTGCCCCCGCTGCGCAGACGGCCCGATGATATACCCGAACTCGCCTATTACTTTCTGCAGAAATACAACCGGTTGTACGAAAAGAATATCAACAGAATACAGAACACGACCTTCAACCTGCTCAATGACTATCCCTGGCCCGGTAATGTCCGTGAACTGGAAAACAGCATAAGCAGCGCCGTGATCATGGCGACCGGCTCCACTCTTACCCCTGCTTCTCTTCCCGAAGAGTTGAAAACAGGTGCGGTCTCCTTTCCCCGGGCGGAATCACTCAACCTGCAGGAGATGGAAAAGACATTGATTGCAAAAGCCCTGGACAAAACCAACGGCAATAAGGCAAAGGCCGCCCGGTTGCTGGGAATCGACACCTCCACCCTGTGGCGAAAACTCAAGCGTTGAGCCGAAAGCAGAGGCCAGAAGACAGATGTCGGAGGACAGATTGCTTCCGCCTGCGGCGTTGATAACCGCTGAATATTCTGTCCTATTATATCATGTTTTCATTCTTGGTTGTGCCCGGCGGGCATGCTGGTTTATCTGAAAACAGGAGACAGAACACAGGAATCAGAACAGTGGTAGGTTGGGTAGAGCGCAGCGAAACCCAACATAGAACTGAAAATCGGCGCGGAGCGCCTGGATGCAACGCAGCACCGCAGAGCGATGCTGCGAGAGCGGTCTTGTTACACCGCTCTGCGGTGTAACGCATTCATCTTTGGTTTCAAAACAATGTTGCCTGCCCGCTCTGCGGGTAAACGAGTGCTCCTGAAACAGAATATTTTCATCGTTCGTTGTGCCGCCAGGTAGGAAAGTTCACCTGTTTTTCTGCCCATCGCACAGTCTTGCCTTTCTCCATTTGTGCCCTCGCAAAACCATTGCATTCTGCATTGGTTTTTGCAGTATGCAATGCGTGCCTAGTTCCTGCCCATATTATTTTTCCCGAAATTTTCATACGTTATTTCGATGTCACCATGTGGCACCATCTTTGCTATACATACTTGCAGTTGTCCATAGAGCTGCCACCGACTGTGGCAAATCGAGAAACAGGAAAGGAGGATGTACATGCAAAGGAAGACTGTAGGAAAAACCATGGCTCTACTGGCCGTGACAATGCTGACCGGCACGGTTGGGGGGGCTGCCTGGGCCGCGTCCGGGCAGATTCAGAAAAACTGTGCCGCCTGCCATGAGGCCAAAGACAATACGCTGTGGGGCCTGCTGCAGGCGGGCAGCCAGAGAGATGATTCATTTGCCATCCGGATTGACGGCACCACCTGGCAGCTAAAGTATGACAAAAACAGCAAGCTCAACAAGATGAAATCGGTTGTCCAGCTCCGGGATGATGAGGCGATCATGGTCAAGGTTCAACCAACCGGGACCAACCAGGGATATGTTGAAGAGTTCAGCTATAAGCCGAATTTATCGTTCATGGAACCTGAGATGGTTATAGAGCTTGATGACCTTGCCAATCTCTTAAAAAAGGATCCAAAAGAAGCCAATTACGTGGTCTTTGATGTCCGGGGTTACGGGGACTATATAGATGGTCACCTGCCCGGCGCCGTATCGCTGCCCTATTACCGGATGAATGCCTTTGTTGACAGACTGCCCAAAGACAAGAACACCCATATTATCACCTATTGCAACTCCTATGGCTGAGGCATGAGCCCTCACTTTTACAGGACTGTAAAAGAACAATATGGTTACAAAAACGTTCATGCTTTCTATGCCGGTTTCCCTGCCTGGCAGAAAACCGGCCGGCCGGTGTACACCGAGCCCGAATTCCTCAACATGATGATTGAAGAAGACGGCGCTTTCGTCCTGGTTGACCTCAGGGAACCGGAAGTTGCGGCAAAAGATCATATTCCCGGGGCGGTCAATTACCCCATGTCCGAGTTGCATGAACTCTATAATGATCTGCCGAGTGACAAGAAAAAAACCAGAATCATCTATTATTCGGACAATGATGAGGATGCCGTCAGGGCCCATCGAACCATTCGAATTAACGGTTATAACCGTGGGTACATTTTAAACGGCGGCATCCAGGCCTGGAAAGCCAAAGGGTACGCAGTTGCGCATAATCAACTCAAAGACGAGATCGATTACAAGTATAAATATCTGCCCGG
>DRKH01000187.1 GCA_011051825.1 Desulfobulbus sp. | reverse complement strand
TGAACTGTGCATTGGCCGGGACTTCAAAGGACTCTCCCCCCTTGATCGACCGCCAGCTGTCCTCATCGGGCAGGAGGATTTCCAGCTCACCGGCAAGGATTTCCATGAGTTCCTTTTCCTCGGTGCCGAATGCATAGTCGCCCGGTTGCATGATGCCCAAGGTCTTGCGGCTGCCGTCGTTAAATTTGATCACCCGGCTGGTGACCTTGCCGTCAAAATAGATATTGGCCGCTTTGACCATGGTAACATTTTTAAATTCAGACATGATATACTCCATTATACTTTTTTTCAGTTGGTTGTAAACAGGCGGTAACCCTTGCATGGGCCGAAAAAAAATGCAACCATAAAGCACTCAAAACTCAGAACTCAAAACTCAGAACTCGATCCCCCCTATGCAACTAACCCGTGAACAACAAGAGATCGTCCACCATGGGCAGGGGCATGCCCGGGTCAGTGCGGTGGCCGGGTCGGGCAAGACCACGGCCATGGTTGCCCGGGTACACCACCTGCTTGCCGAACAAGGAGTTGCCCCGGAACATATTCTGGTGCTGATGTTTAACACCTCGGCCCGGGAGTCTTTTGCCCACAAGCTGCAGGCCACCCTTGTCGGATCCGGTTTTTCTCCGCCTCCTGTCCGAACCTTTCATTCCCTTGGCCTGCGCCTTGTCAAAAGCTTTACCGAGCGCGGGGTCCTGCCCGCGTTCACTCTGCTCACCCGGGAGTATCAGCTGGAACAACTTGGCCGAAAAGCGGTGAAACAGTATTCCACCACCCACGGCGGGGATGAATCCTGGCTGACCAGGGAGAATATGGAGGGGTTTCTCACCTTTATTGATCTGGTCAAGTCCGATACCCGTTCGGCCCGAAAGTTGTTTGATCAATGTGGCCTTGATGAGCGGCTGGAATATTTTATCGGCGCCTTTGCGACCTTTGAAGAAATGCGGACAGCTGCCCGAGTACGGTTTTACAGTGACCTCATCCATGAACCGGTCATGGCCATGCAGGCTGACGGACAGCTGGCTGCCTGGGTGGCGAACCGGCTTGATCATATCATCGTCGATGAATACCAGGACATTAACGAGGTCCAGCAACAGCTCCTGCGCTGCATTGCCGGGCAGCGGGCACAGGTCATGGTGGTCGGCGACGTGGATCAGTGTATCTACGAGTGGCGGGGCGCAAGGCCTGAATATATCGTCTCTCGCTTTGAACGGGATTTTCCGGGCGCGGTGTCCTATACCCTGAGTTATACCTTCCGGTTCGGACATCGGCTGTCGCTGGCCGCCAATCATTTGATCGGCCACAACCGTTTCCGGGACCGGAAACTCTGTCTCTCCTTTGAAAATACCCCGGACACCCGCCTGCAGTGGTTGCAGGAGAGGGAACCCCACCCGGTAGTGGAGATTCTTTCAGGCTGGCAGCAGAGAAAACGTCTCCTGGGGGAGGCCGCTGTGCTGGTTCGCCTGTATGCCGCCACCATCCCGGTGGAACTGGCCCTGCTTGAGCACAACATCCCCTACCGGCTGCTCGGGCACGAAACCGTGTTCAGCTGTCCGGAGATCAGGGCCCTGCTGGGCTATCTCTATCTAAGCCAGGGCAGGCTGGGCGATATCCCGGATCGGGAAGAAGCCCTGGCCATTATCGGTGCCATGTTGACCAATCCTCATCTCTGGCTCAAGCAGGAGTCCATCAATTCCCTGGCCGCTGAAATTCTGGCTGATCCAGTTCGGGCCCCTTCGTTGATTCGCCGCCGCAGCAGCGAGGCAAACTCCGACTACCTGGCCTCCCGGATGCTGGAGACCGCAGGAATCTGGGAAATCCTTTCCCGGCTGCCCCAGTCCACTAAGGCGGCCGTTGTCCTGGAGAAGGCCATAGACAAGACCGAACTCTTTGATTTTTACCATCGGTTTTCTTCCCGGCTCGCAACTGCGGAAAACAGGATCCAGACCTGCCGGGCCTTTGTCCGTTTTGCCCGCAGGCGGAACCAGGAGGTGGCCTCCTTTTTAACCGATATTGAGCAGTTACAGCAGGAGGGCGGAGATATCCGGGGCGATCATCTGCTCATTACCTCCATCCATCGGGCCAAGGGGCTGGAGTGGCCGCTGGTTATCCTGCCCGGGCTCGAAGACGGCAGTGTGCCCTATCGGGAGGAGGAAGACAAGGAGGGCGGCGAGGGCATTGAAGATGAACGGCGGTTGATGTATGTGGGCATGACCCGGGCCATCGAACAACTCTGCCTGTGCTACCCGGAAGACAGCCGGTTTGAGAAGCGAAACCGGGCCGGTGACAACCGTGCTCCCGCATCCACCGAGGACGGCAGCTATCCGGCCTCCTGTTTTCTCTACGAGGCCAACCTGCAGCTCAGTAATCAGCTGGGCGGGCGTATTCACCGGCCGCAACCGGATGCACCGCCCCTGCAGGCAGGGAATATTGCCCTTGCCCGGAACTATCTGGCAGCAATTAACGGCGATGTCGATCTTAAACAGAACGTAACCGGTGCAGCCGGGAAGGAGAAGGATCAAAAGAAAAAGACGTTAGGTGTGGGCGAGTTGAAAAAGGGCATCCAGGTGTATCACAGGATCCTGGGCCCAGGTACGGTCCAGTCGGTCGGTCGGGCCCAGGGCGTTGTGACCGTTGAGTTTGAAGGCTCCGGCCTGCAGAATCTGGTTATTAATCTGGCCGGGCTGCGACCAGCAGAGTGAGGCGGGATTTTTCAGGGTCGCGGAAAACAATAATTATCGTAACCGTTCAGGAGCACCCCATCTCTGCACGGTCAGGCCTGATTCACATAGGAATCACTATAGTTCACAGGCCTGACTGCACAGATATGGAGCACTCCTGAACAGTTACAGTTGGTGGTAGGGCTAGTTCTCTGCCCCTACCTGAATAGTTACTAATTATCCTGCAATGCGTTGGATTTTATTCCGGATGCAAGGCCTGAAAAGGGGCATATATCAAGAAAATGCGACGGTTCTCATAAGCAAAAAACCGGAACGAAAGACAGGCGGGATAGAATAAGTATTTTTTTTTAACTGTTCAGGAGCACCCCATCTCTGCACGGTCAGGCCTGATTCACATAGGAATCACTATAGTTCACAGGCCTGACTGCACAGATATGGAGCACTCCTGAACAGTTACAGGTGGTGGTAGGGCTAATTCTCTGCCCCTACCTGA
>DRKH01000186.1 GCA_011051825.1 Desulfobulbus sp. | reverse complement strand
GCTTATCTACCTCTCTGCACGGTCAGGCCTGATTCACATAGGAATCACTATAGTTCACAGGCCTGACTGCACAGATATGGAGCACTCCTGAACAGTTACAGGTGGTGGTTGGGCTAGTTCTCTGCCCCTACCTGAATAGTTACGTACAATTTAGAATTCCTGATCTCGATTTTCCCGCTCACTTCCGTCTTCCGACACCGACGCAAAGGTGGAATAGCCGTGGGCAAGATTTTCAACCACAACCTGATACCAGCTGATAGCGGAATGTTCACTAAGAGCCGTTCCGATAAGACGGCAGACCGATTCTACGGATTCGGGTGGCCCGGAGGAATCGGCCAGGGAATTCTCCACCAGACTGATCAATTCTTCTATCCAGATGAAATGATGAAAACGGACGGCGACCTGGGCCTGCCCCCAGTGTCCCATGGACCGGGGAAGCCCACCGTCCGGGGGCTGTCGTCGGGCCGGAGTAATGGGGACATCGATTTCCAGAACCAGATCATCAAAGGCCTGCAGGCAACCATGCATGCGACACATATACCTGTCGACTCCGATATCATCGCCCTCACATTCCCTTTGCAAAAAATATGGGAATTCGATCTCGAGATGGGCTGCTTCGGCTTCAAGCTTTTCTTTCATCTCCTGTAAAATATGATGAAAGGCCTGCAGGTTGAAGTCACCGTGAAACCGGTTGAGAATTTCCACAAACCGGCTCATATGCGTACCTTTGAAACTATGTGGCAGGTTCACATACATATTGACCGTGGCCACGGTCTGCTGCACCTTTTGGGCCCTGTCCAGTACCGTAACCGGATAGGAAATGGTCTTTACCCCGACCTTACGGATATTAATGCGCCGATTATCGCGCAGACTCTGGATGTCTTTCATTACGTATGAAAAAGGATACGAATGGATGGTCAACAGGAAGGATCGTGAGGCTCGGTGCAGCTGTCCCTGATCCACGAATGTGTCTTGAGTTAGTGGGTGTGTAACGGTTCAGGAGCATCCCGCATCTGCACGGTCAGGTATGATGAACATAGCCGTTACCTGAGCAGATATAAAGCGTTCCTACTTACTTTCGATCAATCCGTTGCCGGTACCTTATAAGGCTGCGGCAATCAGTTCAGATGTTTTCGAACCGCCGCCTTAAGCTCGTCCATATTGGCTGATTTCACAATATACTCCTCCGAGGCCCAGGTACCGAAGTCCTGCTTGTATTCCTGATACGCGGAGCTGAGGATAACCGGCAGTTCCGGTTTCATCTCTTTCATCTGCCGCAGCACCTCAATACCGTTCATTCCCGGCATGTTGATATCGAGGATGACAAGATCAGGAGGATTTTTTTTGAAGAGTTCCAGCGCCTCTTCACCATTATAGGCAGAATCAACCGTATACCCTTCATCTTCAAACTCTTCACGGTACAACAGCTGGATCCCCTCTTCATCATCCACCAGGAGTATTTTCTTTGCAGTCATTGATCTCTCCTAAAGCTCAATTTCCCGAAGATACCGGCAGGCGTCTTCGGGCGGCATGGGGTTAATATAAAAACCGGATCCCCATTCAAAACCGGCTATACTGGTCAGTTTGGGAACAATTTCAAAATGCCAGTGATAATGTTCAAGCGGCTGCGACCTGAGAGGCTGGGCATGCAGAACAAAGTTATATGGTATCCCGGGAATACACGCATCCAGCCGACGCAGGGTTTCGGAAAATATATCGGTCAGGGCGGACAACTGCTGATCATTCTGATCCATATAAGATGAGCTGTGCCGACGGGGCATGATCCACATTTCAAAGGGAGTCCGGGGCGCAAAGGGCGTAAGAGTGACAAACCCGTCATTTTCACAGACTATCCGAACACCCTGCTGGATCTCCTGGCGAATAATATCGCAGAATATACAACGGTCTTTGTACTTGAAATAAGACAGACTTCCGTCGAGTTCAGAGACAACCATCCGCGGCAGGACAGGCAGAGCGACCAGCTGGGAGTGAGAATGCTCAAGAGATGCTCCGGCCGCCTTCCCGAAATTTTTAAAGACCATCACATACCGAAACCGAGGGTCCTGCGACAGGTCACGGATTCGATCCCGGAACGCCTTGAAAGTAAGAATCATCTGGTCATGGGGCAGATAGGTAAAACGATCTTCATGGCGGGGGCTTTCGATAATTACCTCATGGGCCCCGATCCCGTTCATACGGTCGTACAGCCCCTCACCCTGTTTGTCCAGCTCACCCTCAATGACCAGCGCAGGGTACTTATTGGGCACCACGCGCAGTTTCCAGTCACTGGAATTTTTCGGCATCCCTGGTGCTCTGCCATAGACCAGAACTTCATCCGGAGTCGTTTTTTCATTGCCGGGGCAGAGCGGGCAGAAGCCACCCTTGGTCTGGACATTATCAATGACAAAGTCGGATGGGCGTTTACTGCGCTCCTGGGCAATGATTATCCATCGGCCAAGGATCGGATCTTTACGTAACTCAGGCATACATCTACCGTCCCTGTTCCTTTTCCTGCTGTTCCTGTTTGGTTTTACAATCAATACAGTACTTAGCCACCGGGCGTGCTTCAAGCCTTTTTACGGCAATTTCTTCACCACACTCATCGCAGACGCCATACGTCCCGTCTTCAATCCGACTCAACGCCTCATCTATCTTTTCCATCAGCTTTTGCTCACGTCCCCGCAGACGCAACTCAAAACTTCGATCAGACTCAACACTGGCTCGATCATTGGGATCCGGAATGTTCCCAGACTGTGTATTCATTTCGGTCAGTGTCTGTTCGACATCGGCATATATGTCTTTTTTCATGGCTTCAAGCTGCTTGCCCAATTTCCGCAGTTCCTTGTCATTCATAACCGTTCTCCGGTGAACTGTTTATATAAGAGGTTCCGGGTTCCGGGTTCCGGGTTCCGGTTTTATTGTTTCCCGATGTCGCAGATACCTGCAACGCCTGCCGACGAGGTCGGCTTTTGTAAGAGTGCGCCAAGGGCAACCCTTTTCGTAACTGATCACGGGGTTGATAACTCATTGTTTTCGCAACCCCTTAATTGTAACTCGTCACAGGCACCCCACCGGCCTGAACGGATGTTCCGGTACGTCTTATTCGTACAACCTGACCGCCCGGGTTACACAGATCCGGCAGGACGGACTTCTTGACCGTGTAAAGAGGTAAGCTAAGGGCTCGCTCAACAATAACTTCGCATTCTGAGGCGCACTTTGAACATTTAGAAAAGCGATCTTCAATTATGCAATCCTCAACGTAGCCCTGCTACGCTTGCGGTTGCATGCAATCAGATCACTTCTCTAAATGTCCACATT
>DRKH01000185.1 GCA_011051825.1 Desulfobulbus sp. | reverse complement strand
CTCTTTACTTACCTGACGGCCTTTATTTTTTGCCGCTTTGTTCGCTTTTCGCATTCGTTCATTATACACGGCTTCGGGAAGCAGATATATGAAAAGACGAACCTGAAGTTCCTGGTTTTTTCCGATAAATACAGTCTCCTCGGTTTGCCGGATATTATGTTGTCGCATGGCTTGGACAATTGCGGAAAAATCCAACGGAATTATTTTTCCGTCTTGTTCCTGGTACACTTTAGCCTGCGTATTCAACCGACAAAGGAAGTGCCCGATTCTTTCAACAATACCCTGAAGTGATTCAAGATGCATGTATGCTAAATCACGAACAATTAAGTCACCATCATTGACAACGTCCAAGGTTAAAACGGAATTTTTAGCATCCTGCTCGTTGAAAGCATTAAGGCTCAGGTCAACAATTTTTCCATCCAGGAGATCATATTCAAATTGTATCCTGACGTTGGCCTTAGAACCACTACCGCCACTACCTGGATAATGTTCGGCAAGAGACTCATCAACTTGAAAGCAAACAGAATCTTTAATTAAGATTCTTTTAAATTCTACACAATTACGAAACGATACTTTTTCTGCCAGTTGCTGTTGGAGTAAGTTTTCCAAGGCTGCAGTGAGAAATTGTACAGCATAGACATTAAATCTATCATCCAACCCCTGCTTGGAAATATCAACACCGTGTTTTTTATTCAGAGCGATAGTGAGATCATTTAAGCTTTCATCATGTAAGCTGTTTGAATTAAAGATGATCAAACTCAAAAAGGTACTGCCGTTCAGTTTACTGTCCCGTTGGACAAACTTTTTATCTCGAGCCAGTTTTTCGATTTCCTCAGGATCAAAATGGTTTTCGAGCTGGCCTTGCAATGACGCTTCAAGCTGCTGAATATTCTCGTTATTTAATCTCGTAATGGTGAATAATCACGTGTAATTCCCTGTGATTTGTAGTATATTATTTTTACAATTTAACCTACCAAACCAATAGCACTGGCGAGAGCAAGAATTGGGAATCATTCTCGCCAGTGCCCAAAGGGGGCCATTATGAGGCTGGGGGCTGAGAGTTAGTCAGTCAAGGTTTCGTTGCGCCATTTTCTTTTTTGATTTCAACTCGTTATCCCCTTAGCTTGACGGCTATGGAGTGTCAACCGGCGTCCAGTTTTTTTTTTGCAGAAATGGCCCACCGAAATAAATATAACAAAATACAAGATTCCCGATAAGGGGATTCGGGAATGACGGTCATGGGCAGCGCTCCGGTTGAGAAGAATATCACGGAGTTGCAAATCCCGTCATCCAAGTGTTACTGACCGCCCATATAGAGCCATTCCATGATCGCCAAAAGCGCCACCTGAAGATCGGCTAACGAAGCCACCCTGTGACCAAGTAATTCAGTAATTGAGGTCACAGCAAAATTACCCAAGCCTTAACTGCATGAAACAACGGTTAATTTAATTTTACTCTGACCCCTTTTATTTTACTTTTATTACGACGACGGGTCTGGCAGACAACCTGCCGCGGCAAGGGGAGGAAATGTTCCAACTGCTCTTTTGCCATGGACAGTACGCCTCCCTGCTCAAGAGTAGAAGGGTGATACGACCTGAACGCTTTCCGGCAGCATTGGGCATAGCCGATTGTGTTCTCCGTAACCTGGAGAAGATCCTTGTGTCAGCGGCGACCTGAAACTGTCTCAAATCTGGCGGGTTGAAAATGTTTGAGTGATTTTCTTCCTCTTCTTCCATCCACTTTAATAACCCACTTTTCTTTCCTGTTTTTTCTTCCAGTATTTCCTTCCAATTTTCTTCCCTGAAGACCGATTATAAATCCGAGGAGGAGTCGGATTTATGCCACTACCACGCAAACGCAAGTGCAGGAACTGTCATACATTCTTCCGGCCTGATCCCCGCAATGCGGATCGGCAAAAATATTGCTCCAGGCCTGAATGCCGAAAGGCAAGCAAGGCGGCCAGTCAACGAAAATGGTTGAGCAAGCCGGAGAACCAAAACTACTTCCGCAACTCGGACCATGTCAAACGGGTACAGGAATGGAGGCGGGAGCATATTGGATACTGGCGGAGATCGCCAGGTAAGGAAAAACCGTTACAAGATCCCTTAAACGAGGAACAAACGAAAGATCAAGGGGATACATGTCGGTTGCCCGACAATACGTTACAAGATCTCTTATCTTCGCAACATCTTGTTTTACTGGGATTATTGGCCAATTTAACCGGTAATGCGTTACAAGATGACATAGCCATGACCGCCCGCCGAATGCGACAATTGGGGCAGGATATTTTATCAAACCCCAACCGTAGAGGAGGTACATATGGCACTCAACAAGCAACCGATTTATCCCCACCTGGTTCGCCGGGTACCGGAACAGTTCAGCTGGATCGATCATCGGTTGGTCCGTGAACGGTATATTGACCAGATCAGCAGGGAGGCAGCGGCGCTGTACCTGTTTCTGGTCACAGTCAGTGATGCCAGAGGGCTGAGTTATTACGGTGATACCACCATCCAGGCCCGTTTGGGCATGGATGAATGCGAACTTTCTTCTGCCCGTCTCTGTCTTGTCGAACAACGGTTGATAGCCTGGAAAGCGCCGATTTACCAGGTGCTGGCCCTGGATCAACGACGGGAAGAGCAGGCAGTGAGGGTGCATGGTGGCCCACGTTCCATGCAGGAGATCCTGCAACAGATGATGGGAGGTTTGCGATGATCGATTATGAACAGTTCTGCCGGATCAAACAGTTCAGGGAACAGGGGCTGAATCCGGCCCAGATCAGTGACAGGATGGGTCTTGATTCCCGAACAGTCCGTAAATGGATGAACAGGCCCGGATTTCAACAGCGGCTGCCCTGTTGTCGGCCCAGCAAGCTGGATCCGTATAAGGAAGAAATTGTCAGGATGGTGGAACGGTATCCTTTTACCGCCGTCCAGATCTACCAGAAAATCAAGGAGCAGGGGTTTGAAGGAGGGTACACCATTGTCAAGGAGTATGTCCGCAGGATCAGGCCCAGGAAACAGGCAGCCTATCTGACCCTGCGTTTTGCTCCGGGAGAATGCGCCCAGGTTGACTGGGGATCCTATAAATCCATAGCTGTCGGCAATACGACCAGAAGACTCAGCTTTTTTGTGATGGTGCTCTGTTATTGCCGGATGATGTACGTGGAATTCACCGTGTCCCAGACCATGGAACATTTTTTAGGTTGTCATCAGCGGGCCCTGGAGTTCTTTGGCGGTGTGCCGGAAAAGATCATGGTCGACAACCTGAAATCGGCGGTGCTCAAACGGGTCACCGGCCAGGAACCGGTGTTCAACCCCCGCTACCTGGATTTTGCCGGCCATTATGGATTCCGCATTGTTCCCTGTGGTGTCCGCAAGGGAAACGAAAAGGGACGGGTGGAAAATGCAGTGGGATATATCAAAAAAAACTTTCTGGCCGGTCTTGATCCTGGAGATTTCAAGGTAATCAATCCTGCGGCCCGGCAGTGGCTGGAGACCATTGCCAACGTTCGTGTCCATGGGGTAACGAAAAAAAAGCCGGTTGACATGTTTCCCGAAGAGGCAAAAACCCTCGCTCCCCTGCCTGCCCTTGCCTACGATACCGCCACGGTCTCCCAGGTCAGGGCCTCAAAGCAGTTCCGGGTCACCCTGGACACCAACCGTTACTCGGTTCCTGCCGAATATGCCGGTATGCGCCTGACCATGAAGGCCTACTCAGACCGGATCTGTCTGTATCACGACAATAAACTGATTGCCCGGCATGTCAGGTGTTATGACCGGCACCAGGACATCGAAGATCCGGATCATCCCAAGGCCCTGCTGGCCAGAAAGAGAAAGGCCAGGGATCAAAAGCTGATCATGCGTTTTCTGGCCCTGTCTCCCTGTGCCGAGCAATACTATCATGGGCTGAAGGAACGTCGGCTGAACCAGCTGCATCATATCCGCAAGATTGTTGCCTTGAGCGAGATATACGATGACCGGCAGGTTTCCCGGGCCCTGGAGGATGCCTGTGAGTTCAAGGCCTTTTCCAGTGAGTACATCATCAACCTGTTGGAGCAGAGAAACCGGGAGGTTCAGGAACCGGGGGCGCTCCATCTGACCCGCAACGAGGATATGTTGGATCTCACCATAGCCCAGCCCGATATTGCCGAGTATGACAGGAGGTGCTCCCATGAATGAAAAACCGAAAACACCCGAGGAACAACTGCACTGGCTCAAGCTGCGGTTCATGCTGGAGCAGTATAAAAGCCTGGCCGACACCGCAGCGAAAAAGGACTGGAGCCATCAGGAGTATTTTGAAAAACTTCTCAAGGGTGAAACCGATCTCCGCTGGGATAATGGTATCAACCGGAGGATCAGGTTGGCCCGCTTCCCGGTTATCAAGACCATGGATCAGTTCCAATGGACCTGGCCCAAGAAAATCAATCGGCCCCAGGTACAGCAGTTATGCCGACTCAACTTTATCGAACAGAAGGCAAATGTCATCTTTCTGGGTGGGGTCGGCCTGGGAAAGACCCATCTGGCCACAGCCATCGGCTATCAGGCCTGCCTGAAGGGATACACCGTACTGTTCACCACTGCCATTGATGTGATCAACACACTCTCGTCGGATCAGGCAGCAGGACAGTTAAAAAAAGGACTGAAAAAATATCTGAAGCCGTCGCTGCTCATCCTGGATGAGTTATGTAAAGCTTTACATAAGCCATCTTATGTAAAGTGAAATATTATGTAAAGTTGAATGCTGAATGCCCATAAATACAATCTTTTCAGGTGATCCAACTTCACATAATAAAATTAGATTATCGTTTTT
>DRKH01000184.1 GCA_011051825.1 Desulfobulbus sp. | reverse complement strand
TAGTGGCGGGCTCCTGACACAACCTGCTGATATGTTACTGGATTCGCCTTAGCTTGACAGCTATGGAGGTAAGGCGTTGTGAAAGTTTTTGATCAGGATCTGTAAAAACAACGTAACTGTTCAGGAGCACCCCATCTCTGCACTGTCAGGCCTGATTCACATAGGAATCACTATAGTTCACAGGCCTGACTGCACAGATATGGAGCACTCCTGAACAGTTACAGGCGGTGGTAGGGCTAGTTCTCTGCCCCTACCTGAATAGTTACAAAACAACAAAACCGGCGCCTTGAAAGGCTACCGGTTTTAGATTCTACACATGGAACGTGCAACCTGCACGTTTATTTTTTAGCCGTTCAACTACTGGCGCCTTGTTTTTTTATTTCATCGGCGGCCTTATCCATAGTCTTATGGGCTTCATCGGTGGCGGCATCAACGGCCTCGTCCTTGGCGTCTTTTGCCATACCTTCAACTTTTTCTTTTGCAGCGTCCCCGACGCTGTTCATGGTACCGCTTCAGCTGCTGCCGGCGCCGTGTTGAGCTGCATTTTCAGTGCTACCTGCACTGGGGGTTGAGCTTCAGCCGCTGGCGGCAGCATGCGCTCCGGTAACGGAGATGCCGCCGGTACTGATCAAACCGGCTACACCCAGGCCAGCGAGGAATTTCTTCACGTCCTTGCTTATCATCGGGTCCTCCTTAAGAGAAGAGTAATGAGAAAACATAGAAAAAGCCGATACGACACCGACTCGATATGGGAAAAACATATACGATTTCAGGGAGAAGTGTCAAGGGAAATGAGAATATTTACCGTTGGATCCGCTGGTAGGTATTGATGGTATATGGTCTGGGCGAACGAATCTGCTCGCTATTGACAAGGGAAAAGGTTTTTGCGGAAAATTGGGGAAACCTGGCATCTCCGGCAACGGGTTCGGGCAGGATGGTGAGAATCAGGGTGTCGGCAAGGGGGAGTGCCAGTCGGTAGAGCTGTTCACCGCCAATGATGAATATTTTGCGTTCATCCGCACATCGGGCAATTCCTTCTTCCAGAGAATCGCTCACTTCAGCTCCCGGAGCCTGAAAAGAACCCTTTCGGCTCAGGACAATATTACGCCGGCCGGGGAGCGGGTGGCCGATGGATTGCCAGGTCTTTCGCCCCATGATCAGGGGGTGTCCCATGGTTATTTTTTTGAAACGGCTCTGTTCGCCGGGAATATCCCACGGGATGGTATTATCTCGGCCGATGACCCGGTTGGCAGCCATGGCGGCAATGAGGATGATCTCAGCATCGTGGTACATGATGTTCCATTTGTTATGCAGGAGATGACGGTTGATAGCCTTTTTTCTATCGCAGTGCACCAAGGATATAACCTTGAACCCTTATATACCGTATCCAAGCAGATTTCGACAAGGGGAACTGTGGCAGGTAGTGAAAGAAAGGCATGGTGTGGCACTGTGAAGAGGTGTACTGCTGTGTCAGAGCGATACGGAAGCATGGCGGTTCCCGACTTCCGATGCCGCTCATCATCTGTTTCGGTGCATCAGGAGTAACGGCCTTTTATTTCGTTATTATTTGGAAGGTGACAGATAAGATCCATCTCTTAAATGAGAAAAAAAAGGCCCTCCTCTTGACGATTCTATTCTGCTGATTATTTTTTGTAACAGTCAGGGATAGGTCGATGTTGGTTCGGACCGGTCCTGCTCTTTACTGATAATTAATATTGACTGGTTTTGTCCGGGAGCGGTCGGAGGAGGTATATGGTAATTGGTCACAGGGTAGTCAACTTGGTGTCATATCAAGGACGAAATGTAAGAGGTCACAGGGTGCGCCTGATGTGGACAGGTAAGCGCCAGACTCCGGGCGGCAAGTCGCCGTGTACTAGTGCTACATAAGGCTTGCCGATCGTCCGCAGCAGGTGTGCTCTGTGATCTCTTACGGTATATGTTGCAGGCCCGGCCGATAAGGTGAAGTTCAACTGATATTCGCTTTAGGCAAGGAGGTAAACCATGGCAAAGAAAGAGAAAGGAGTTCTGGTTAAAAGAGAGGAAATGCAGCCTGTATCCCCATTTGCGGAAATGGATCGGTATTTCGATACTTTTTTTCGAAATCCGTTCTCCATGCTGTCCCATCCGTCGATGACCCAGGGGATGCCGAAGATGATGGAACTCTCTCCATCGGTGGATATCTTTGAAGACGGCGATGAAGTGGTGGTCAAGGCGGAAATTCCCGGGGTAAAAAAGGACGACCTTGATGTCACCATCACCGAGAACAGTCTGACCATCAGCGGTGAGAAAAAGCAGGAAGATAAGGTGGAAAAGAAAGATTATCACCGGGTAGAGCGCAGTTATGGATCCTTCAGTCGGAGTTTCAGGCTGCCGGAGAACGTTAATGGCTCCAAGGCCAAGGCAAATTTCAAGGATGGACTGCTTGAGGTAAGACTGCCGAGAACCAAAGAGGCAAAAGAGAAGAAGATCGAAATTGCCTGAGCTTGTCCTGCTTGAAAATTAAAAACCCCCGCCAACCTGATTGACGGGGGTTTTCAGTACCTTACTCCTGAACTTCTCCATCAATAAACAGGAAATTCAATAAGTATGACCATCTGTTGTTGTATAACAAAGGTCTTTGGACTGTAGGGATTGGAAAAAAACGGAACCTGACAGCCTTCAGCCTGAATACCCTGCGGGCTTGCCCGCCTTAGGTTTTTATGATTGGGGAGTGGAAAAGCCCCTAAGAAGGGGTGTCTCCTGCGGCCGTATCCGGGGTGGGCTCTGATTGGCCGTCAATGGGCAGACCCAGGCCCAGACGGATTTTATGTTCAATTTCGGCCACCATCTCAGGATGCTCCTTGAGAAATTTTTTGGCATTTTCCCGGCCCTGTCCGATTCGTTCGTCCTGGTAGGAGTACCAGGCACCGCTTTTGTCAACAATATCGTGTTCCACGCCAAGATCAAGCAGGTCGCCGATTCTTGAAATACCCTCGCCGTACACAATATCAAATTCCGCTATGCGAAAGGGCGGAGCGACCTTGTTCTTAACCACCTTGACCTTGCCCCTGTTGCCGACCACTTCCTGGCCATCCTTGATCTGGGTCATCCTGCGAATATCTACCCGCAAAGATGAATAAAATTTCAAGGCATTGCCGCCGGTTGTCGTCTCCGGATTGCCAAACATTACACCGATTTTCATCCGAATCTGGTTGATGAAGATCAGAACCGTGTTGGTGCGGTTTATGACCCCGGTAAACTTGCGCATGGCATGGGACATCAATCGGGCCTGGAGACCAACGTGGTGGTCACCGACATTGCCGTCGATTTCAGCCCGGGGCACCAGGGCTGCCACCGAATCGACCACGACAACATCAATACCACCGCTGCGCATGAGGATTTCCGTGATCTCCAGGGCCTGTTCACCAAAATCCGGTTGCGAGACCAGCAGGTCATCGACATTGACCCCGAGTCGTTTGGCATAGGAGGTGTCCAGGGCGTGTTCAGCATCGATGAAGGCGGCATTTCCTCCCAGTTTCTGGGCTTCGGCAATGACATGCAGGGCCAGGGTCGTCTTTCCCGATGATTCCGGTCCATAGATCTCAGTCACTCTGCCTCTGGGGAACCCCCCTACCCCGAGGGCCAGATCAATGGAGAGGATGCCTGTTGGAATAACCGGAATATTCTGGTGCTCATTGGATCCCAGCCGCATGATGGATCCCTTGCCGAACTGCCGCTGGATCTGGGTTATAGCGTTATCCACGCTTTTAAGTCGTCCCTCTGCCTGGGTGGCCTGTGGTGCTGCCATATATGTTCTCCTTGGGTGTTCCTTTAATCTTGGATAATTGTAACTATTCAGGTAGGGGCAGAGAACTAGCCCAACCACCACCTGTAACTGTTTAGGAGTGCTCCATATCTGTGCAGTCACACCTGTGAACTATAGTGATTCCTATGTGAATCAGGCCTGACCGTGCAGAGAGGTAGATAAGCGCAGACTTCGAGCGCAGACTCCGTGGGGTGCTCCTGAACAGTTACGGATAATTATTTTTTCTGGTGGCCCTTATCCGCCAGCAGGGTTCTGCGAATGGTATCGAGGGCGGTGTTGGCTGTCATTTCACGAATCCGGGCCCTGTTACCCTCAAAACGGTGCAGACGGGCGCTGACCTTGTTGTTGTGCAGTAAACCGATGTAGACGGTGCCGACCGGTTTTTCTTTGCTGCCGCCCCCCGGGCCGGCAATACCCGTGACCGAGACCGTCATGTCGGTTTGAATCCGGTCCGATAACCGTGCAGCCATGGCCCGGGCAACCTGTTCGCTGACAGCGCCGTAGTTGCTGAGCAGAGCTCCGTCCACATCCAGTAGAATTTCTTTGAGATGGTTTGAGTAGGCAATAACTCCGCCGGCAAACCAGGCGGAACTGCCGACAACAGCAGTCAGCTTTTCGCCAATCAGGCCCCCGGTGCAGGATTCAGCAACGCTGAGCTTTTTCTGCTGTTGCCACAACAGGTCACCGACCACCGAGGCCAGGGTTTCATGGCCGGTTCCGTAAATTGCATCTCCCAGTGCTTCGGTCAGGGCTCGATCGGCCTTGATAAATTTTTCCTCTGCAGCCTTATCATCCTTTTCCAGGATGGTCAGGCTGACATGGACCTCGCAGTCCACCGGATAATACCCTATATGAACGTTCTCTTCCTTTTCCAAGTCGAGCAGACGGCGGTTGATGACCGTTTCCGGAAGACCGAAGGTCCTGTAGACCCGCTGTTGAATATGGTTTCGATTGTTGGTGCTCCAGCTCGCCAGCCGTGGCAGAACCTGTTCCACCAGCAACTCTTTCATCTGGGAAGGGACACCGGGCAGGAAAAAAATAGGCACTGATTCGTGGACCAGCATATAGCCGGCCATTCTGGCCTTGTGGTTGAGGATCTCAGCTCCCTTGGGCAGCCAGGCCATTTTTTCAAGATTCCCGGCGGGCTGCGTTCCGCCCAGGTGTCGGCGGATCTTTTCCAGAATGTCGGGGTACAGGGTCGGTGGGCGCTCCAGCGCTTCGGCAACGGCTTCGTTGGTCAGATCATCAGTGGTGGAACCGAGCCCGCCGGTTACAACCACAAAATCAACCCGTCGAATGGCCCGTTTCAGAGCGTCTCCGATGAGGGCGGGGGTATCACCAATGGTGTGCATGGCATAGATTTCATGGCCGGCGGCAAAGAGGTGCCGGGCAGCAAAACCGCTGGTGGTGTTGGCGATACGGCCTGATGTCAGCTCGTCACCTATGGCAATTATTTCTCCAATCATGCCTGTAGTTCCGGGTGGGGATGAGGGAGACCGTGCCAGGCAGCGGTCTGAGTGAGTGTCCGGATTAATGTACAAGGTTCCGCTGAAGAACTCAAGTCACTCCTGCTCAATTTCCACGCTACCGAGAGGCTGCTCATCCTCCAGTCGATCAAAATGTACGGGGACGATCCGGTGCCGCAGGCGGGCAGGACCTTTAAACTGGAGCGGGATATAGTTTTCTGAAAATCCCTGCAGCAGACCGGATTTCTTGTTTTGACGCTCAACCAGTACCTGCTGGCTGGTCCCAAGATGCTGCCGATAAAAGGCCTGTCGTTTTCGTGTGTCGAGTTCGCGCAGGCGATGGACTCTTTGTTCTTTTATCTTTCCGTCCACCTGCTCCTTAAAGGAGGCGGCCAGGGTGCCCGGACGACGGGAATAGGGAAAGACATGCAGGTAGCTGACCGGCAGACCTTCGAGCAGGCGAAAGGTGTTGTCGGCGGCCTGGTCATCCTCTCCGGGGAAACCAGCCAGCACATCGCAGCCGATGGCGGCCCGGGGCAGGGCGGTTGAAATCCTGCGAATGACATCGACAAAGACCTCAACCGTGTAGTGGCGGTTCATGCGGGCCAGAATCCGGTCATCACCACTCTGCAGCGGAATATGGAGATGGGGCATGAAGTTGCCGTACCCTGTCATGACATCCAGTAAACGCCCATTCACCTCTGTGGGCTCAATCGAACTGAGCCGGATACGCATTTCCGGATATCGCCTGCAGAGGCTTTCGAGCAGGGAGTAGATATTCTGTTTTTCATCCAGATCCAGGCCGTATTTTCCCACATTGATCCCGGTGATGACCATTTCCCGGTAGCCTTCCCGGGCGAACTTTTCCACCTGGTCGAAGACTGCTGCCGTCGGCAGGCTCCGGCTCCGGCCCCGGCTGTAGGGGACAATGCAGTACGAACAGAAGTTGTTGCAGCCATCCTGAATCCGGAGATAGGCCCGGGTACGACCGCTGAAACGATCCACCGGCAACGGGCATATTTCTTTTTTCATGCTGATCTTGCCGGTGAGCATGACCAGTTCGGGAAGGGTGTCGGTCAGGGCCGTTTCCACCAGCAGATGTTTGTTGCCGTTGCCGATAATACAGGTCGGGTTATCGATCATTTCCAGCAGTTCTTCACCAGCTACCTGGGCATAGCAGCCGGTGACTACTATTCGGGCCTCCGGATTGGCCCGCATGGCACGTCTGACCAGCTGCCGGGACTGCTGACCGGCCCGGGCGGTGACGGCACAGGTGTTGATAACATAAATATCGGCAGGGGAGGAAAAGGGCACCAGCTGGCTGTCATTCTCTTCAAACCCGCTGATAAAGGAGGCGGATTCAAACTGGTTTACCTTGCAGCCCAGGGTGGCAATGGCGATCTTTTTTTTCATGGCCGGGCAGTCTCCCCTGTTGTTATTATACCGCTGCCAATCACCATGTCATCCTCATAAAATACGGCAAACTGGCCCGGAGTAACGGCCCGCTGCGGTTCACTGCAACGGATCAGCCATCTGTTTTCAGCCGTTTGTTCCAGCAGGGCACCGGCCGGCTGGTGCCGGGAGCGGAGCTGGACCAGACCCTGCCGGGGCAGAGGTAAATCAGGGGCGTTCCATTGCAGGTCGGAGATGATGATTTCTTTTGTAAAAAGATCGTCATTTTTTCCGACCAGAACCCGGTTTTTTTCCGGATCAAGGCCGACCACATACCAGGGTGTTGCATCCGGCAGGCCGAGGCCGCGGCGCTGGCCGATGGTATAGTGGCTGATACCGCTATGGTGTCCGAGCATCCTGCCGTCAAGAGAGTGGATTTCACCGACTTGTTCCTCTACTCCCTGGCCGCTGAGGAATTCCTGCAGTCCGGTTGATAAAAAACATACATCCTGGCTTTCATTGCCGGAAAATCCGGTGAGCCCAAGGGATTCGGCCTTGGCATACACCTCCTGCTTGTGCCAGGATCCCAGCGGGAAGAGGATATTGGACAGTTGTTGCTGCTCCAGTCGGCTGAGGAAATACGATTGGTCTTTTTTGGGATCCTGTCCGCGCAGGAGGTGGTAGCCGTTGACCGGGTCATGGCTGATGCGGGCGTAATGGCCGGTTGCGCCTTTGTCCATTCCACGGGAAAGCATAATTTCCAGCAGTACGCCGAATTTGATGGTTTTATTGCAGAGTACACAGGGGTTGGGGGTCTTCCCCCGGGTGTATTGTTTGATAAAATAGCTGATTATCTTTTTGGAGAACGGCTCACGCATATCGACCAACTCAAGGGCAATGTCGATGGTCTCTGCGATCTCCCGTACCCGACGTATCTGTTGTTCTCCTTCAGCCACCGGCAGACGCATGAAAAAACCATGGACGTCGTAGCCCTGTTCGCGAAGAAGCAGGGCGGTTACAGTGGAATCAACGCCACCGCTCATGGCAATACCGATTTTTTCAGGAGGCATAATGTACAGGTTGTAAAAAAGATGGGCTTATAAAAAGTCAGGTGCACCTGTTGCTGAACAAAGGATATCAACAGAATGTGGCCTGTCTGCCGTCGGTGGCGAGGTTTCACCGCGGACCTGCGACACCGTCAAGGAAAAGGAAAAATCCCTGTTCTTGAATGTAGCATGTCAAGCGGTCCTTGAAAATAGCGAAGACGGGTTGAAGGAAGAAAAAGCGGGCAGAGAGCTGAGGGTATGATCAGATAAGGGAGGAAAGGATTTCACAATTGCGACAGATTTCCATCTTGTCCTTCCATCCTTTTTCTGCGGTACATTCACACTGGGTTCCGCTGAGAAACCAGCACAGATGCCCGGCTTGAAATTCCCAGGCAGGGCATTCTTTTTTATGTTTACATTTTTTTTCTTTCCAGCAGTCCTTGCGCTTGTTGAGGGGCGATTTCCGGCGTTGATTACCCAGCAGGAAATACATCTGCCGTTCCACATGCAGAGGAACGGACCGCCAGCCCTGTTCATAACTCTGGACTGCTTTTAAGGAAACACCAAGCAAGGCAGCCAGTTCTTTCTGAGTCTTTTCAAGCCTTGCGCGGGCTTTTGCGAATGTTTCTTTATCCATTTTCTATATTTTTTAGCTGTGCATATGTGCACAAATACCACATGGTGCTGCATCCGCTGTATTGTTACACCGGATTTTTCCTGAGTTCAAGTAAAAAGAGAGAGCGGTGAGAAAAATTATCACCGATCAGGTTGAATCTCTGTCTATTTATATGGCCGGGTGCGACAATTTGTACCAGGTTCAGGTCGACTCGCAGGTAAGTTGATCACAGGCCGGGGAACTCTGCGTTTTCCTGTCACCGACGGATCAACTGCAGTTGTATTTTGT
>DRKH01000183.1 GCA_011051825.1 Desulfobulbus sp. | reverse complement strand
GCCGGCGAGATCAACCTGGATCAGGATTTCGGCTATACCGGTACCGGTGCCATCGGCGACCAGTTGTGGAATGACCGCAACGGCAATGGCGTGATGGATCCGGGCGAGGCCCCGCTGCCCGGAGTAGAGGTCAGCATCGGCGTTGATCTTGACGGCGACGGCACACCCGACTACCGGGCCACAACCACGACCGACAGCCACGGAACCTATATATTCGACAACCTGCCCGCAGGGGCTCATACCGTCAGCGTTAACCCGGCAACGCTTCCTCCGGGCATCAGGCTGAATTTCGATCCGGACGGCACCGATGACAACTCCACGGTGATCAACCTCGGTCCGGGTGAACAGAACCTGAGCGCCGACTTTGGATATATCTACCCGCCGAAGCCGCCGACGCCGGTATCTCCGGTGACGCCGCCGGAGCCAACAGGGCCCGACTTCGGGGACGACCCGCTTCTGGCCTATCAGCAGTTCGGTGACGGAACCCATGAAGAGATTTTTTTCTATCCATATTCCGAGACACCGTGGCAGCCGTCCATTGTTCCGGTCTCTCCCGTGTATACCGGCCACGCCGAACCGGGGACAACCCTGCACTTTACCCTCTATGACCCCATGGGTAACCAGATGGGCCAGCAGTCGATCATGGCCGATACCGCCGGTAACTGGCTGGTCAGCTTCCCGGAAACCATCCTGTTCGATCTACCTAATCACATGGCAATTGAACAGACTGTTTCAACATATAACGCCAGTTCCGCCGGTTTCTTCAACATGCGGACATATTTTAATCCAAACTTTAACAGCATGGTCTTTTCCAGCACCCAACTGGATGTAGATGCAGTGTTTGCCTATCTCCCGTCAACCATTATGGAAAGCGTTCATGCAAGTAACCTTTCCTCGTTGAACATCCAATGGAATAGCTTTAACGGCTATGAGTTTTTTGCCCCATCCACACACCCGGCACAAGATGGTCACTGATCCCCAGAAAAAGGAAGAAGAATGAAAAAACGAGTACTGTCTTACCCTCACACTCCGGTCGCAAAACACAACAATCCGAAAAAGGCTCCGCCAGGAATACGGAGCCGCGCCGCCATCCCCATCCTTACCCTGGCATCGCTGGCGGCGCTTTTGTTCTCTTGCACTACAGCGGTATATGCCGAGATCGACAAGGATACAACCGACTTTGAAACAGTGGTCGATGCCACCAGAACCAGCAACCAGGATTATCAGGAACTGAGAAAAAAGCTCTTTGACCGTTACAGTACCATCATTGTAAAAATGGAACAGGCGGAGAGCGGCTATACCAGTATTTTTTCCGGTACCTCCGATCAGGGCCTCAGTCTTGACGAAGGTTCCATGCCCGAGGGATTTTCCCCCTGGTGGCAATCACGGGTCAACAATCAGCTCAATACCTCGGTTCCCAATATTGCAGCTGACGTAACCACACTGTTTACAAAGGCCCTGCAGTACTCTTCCCAGATAAAGGTTTTTTCAGACCTGCCGCTCATTCGGGAAACCACCATTCAAGAGGCTGAAGGCCCCTATGATTTCAGGCTCTTTGCTGAAGGTCGATTGACCGACCTGGACGAACCGGTTGGTGACGACCTGAAAACCGGCGGCCCCATGCGCTATGAAGAACACTCGAAAAATCTGGCATACGGCCTCCGTAAAAAGTTTCTCGCCGGCACCGAGGTTGAGTTAAAACAGAATATCGGCGACATGGACACCAATTCCACTTTTTTTAATCCGGAAGATCAGGCCCGTAGCGGAACCTACCTGACCATTAAACAACCCCTTCTCAAACGGTTCGGGATCGCCTACAACCGCTCTCCCATAGATCTGGCAACCATTGATCACTCCATTGCCGGAGAAGAGCTGCGACGCAATGTTGAGAGTCATCTCCTTGAGGTAACCCGGGCCTACTGGGGGCTTTACATGGAACGTTCGCTCCTGCTGCAGAAAGAACAACTGGCCCAAAAAAGCCTGAAAATCTACCAGCAGATGCAGCAACGGACCGACATGGATGTGGATCGCAGCCTGCTGGCGCGGGCAAAATCCCAGGTCAGCGCCCACAAGCTGGCGGCCATGCAGGCCGAATATGCCATGCTCAACGCCCAATCTCGGATCAGGGCCCTGGTCAACGATCCGGCAATGCTTTCCGCTTCCGGAATGGAAATGGTGACGCGACAGCTTCCCAGCCATAAACTCTTTGATGTCAGTTTCGACAAGGCCCTGCAGACCACCCTGAAAAACAGGCCGGAAGTCGCCCAGGCTATTAAGCATATTCAATCCGCCTACCTGCGGCTCCAGCGATCCGAAAATGAACTGATGCCTGACCTGGACCTCTTTTTCCAGACCTACGTCAAGGGGCTTGAAGGCGATTATGAATACGGCACCGCCTATTCCAACCAGTTTGATGAGGGCGGCCCCAGCTATGTTGCCGGGCTTCGGTTTGAATTTCCACTCGGCAACAACGGAGCAGAGGCCAGAAACCTGCGCAAGAAGCTGGAAATCCGCCAACTTCTCCATCAACTGGATACCACTGTGGAAAACGTACTGCTCGAAACCCAGGTTTCCTATCGTGAACTCGTTAAGAACTATCGTTCCATGGTGCAGAGCTATCAAATAATGCGCTCCGACGACGAAGAGGTGAAGGCGCTGCTGGCACGAATCGACTATCTGCTGACTAAAAATGATCCCTACGGCGACGTCCTCTACAGGCTCCTCGATGCCAATGAGCGGTTGACCGACTCGGAGGAACTGTTTGCAAAAAGTGAATTGACCTACAACTATTCCCAGTATAACCTGTATCGGGCCATGGGTATCCTGGTCAGCACCAGCGATATCAACTTTGAGGAACAGACCAAGGACACAGCCGACGGTTTACCGGTAATGCATGTACGAAAAAACGCCGACCCTCACTCCTGACATACGCGATGTGATCCTCTCGTTTTTTCTTATAAACCAGCATGGCTGGACCATATTTTACCGTCCCAGCCACAACAAACCATGAAAATTGCCTGAACCAATACTACTTCGTGGGCTATTTACAGATAAACCAGCATGACCCGCGGGCACAACAAACTATGAAAATAGTGTATGGGCATCGGGTAAAGATCGCCCGCAGGGGCGGGCTCCTGCTGTGTTGATATTAATACATATTTTACAGCCAACCACCGCCGAAGGCGGCTAACTATAAACTCGGAACTCGAAACACGGAACTCAGAACCCGTTGTTTTCAGATAAAAAAACACCTCCGGTTGAGCGGGCTTTTGCCATTGTTTTTTCTCCAAGAATTTTCATCCATGCAGATCAAAAAAAAAACATGGCTGCTTACATGTATCTTCTTGATTGCTCTCCAGCATCAGGCAGCCTGCCAAAGCCTTGAAACCTTTCTCGAACCAGCTCGGCTTGTCGATATCTCCACCCCATACCGCGACCGAATCATCAGGATCGTTGTTCGGGAAAAGGATCATGTGAACAAGGGCACCCTGCTGGCCGAACTTGAAACCGGGGTGTTAAGAAGCAAATTACAGCAGGTAAAACAATCGGCTACAGTGCACAGCGATATTGATTCGGCACGGGCTCTTGTCCTGCTCCGTAAAAACAGGCTCCAGCTTCTCAAAAGCCTGGAAAAAACCGGCAACGTCCGGCCCCAGGAACTGACCACCGCGCGGACCGAACTGAGTATGGCCGAGGCGGATCTGCAGGGCGCTCTTGAGCGGCAGCAGCTTAAGCGACTTGAAGTTAAAATTATTGAGGCGCAGATCAGGGAAAAACAACTTGTCAGCCCCATTGACGGTGTTATTATAAAAATCTATAAACAGGAAGCTGAACTTCTTGGCGGCAGTGATATCGAGCCGCTCCTGACCATAGCCCAGCTTGACCCCCTGCACGCAGTTTTTCATATTACACCGGGCCTTGTCCGGAACCTGAAACAAGAACAGCACATTCCTCTTGAAGTGGACGGAAAAGTCGTTACCGGGGTTGTCGATCTTATCTCGCCGGTTATAGATGCCAAGAGCGGAACAATCGCTGTTCGTGTTATAGTACCAAATACAAATCATACGCTGCGCAGCGGCAGCAGATGTACCCTGACTCTCAATGATACTTCCGGAGAACCCGCCCATGACCAAACAACAGAATCAACAACAGGTCAAAGTCCGTTACAATGAAACATCAGCCCTTTTTGCCTCCCAGTTTATTCTCAACACCAGTGCTGAAGACATTACCATCAACTTCTCGTCCGGGCCGCTCAGTGATCCGGCAAACGGTGAGACCATCCTGCCGGTCCATACCAGGATGGCCATGACCAGAGAAGGCGCCCGTCGCCTGCATGCCGTCCTTGGCAATATTCTCGCCCAGCAGGAGAACAGCGAGAAAATCCCGCCGGACGCCCAGGCAAAACTTCCAGACATCAAACAGTAAAATAAATAAACTGTGCAGCAACCGGCTGATAGAGAGGAGGAGGGATTTACGCTCCCGGCCCCTGATCTCCGTAAACTGACCGCAATCTTCAGCAGTGGTTCAATGCCCCGGGGCAACCGCCGGAGCCTGCTGCATCAGTTTCTGCAACAGAGTGTTGCCCTTATAAACGGGGCAGGAATTATTTATTTTTCCCGGCAGCAGGAGGAACTGACGGCTGAAGATGCTCTGCTCTCGCGGCAGGCACTGGCCATGAAGCCTGCACCTCAACAGCAAATGGCCGCCTGTTCTCTGGACGCAATCAACCAGGATCAGACCTGCTACAGGAAGATCGGCGATGGCCCGCTGTTCTGTGTAAGCTGCCCCCTGCCCCGGGACCGTGGATGCATTGCCGCTCTTCTGGTCACCGATGGTGACGCCCTCTCGCCTTTCCTGGTGATCCTGCAACTACTGGCCGCCCTGCTGGATCAGCACCTGTTTGAGAGAAAACCAGCCGGAGACAGCGCGGAGGGCAGCAGCGCATTGATGCCCTTTATCGACAATCTGGCAATGATCTTTTCCCAGCCGCCGGGAGGAGAACGCATTCCGCAGTTAAATCAGGCCATGAAGTCCCTTGCCGGGGCAGACCTTGCCGCCCTGGCCCTTGTTGGAAACGGCCCGGGAAACCGGCTTGTTGCAATCTCCGATGTTGCCGCTATTGATCCGCGGACCCGACAGGTTCGACTGCTGCAGAAGGGCATCCACGAATGTATCATCCGCAAGACCCCACTGTGCTGGCCCCGGCTGAATGACCCATCCATCCATC
>DRKH01000182.1 GCA_011051825.1 Desulfobulbus sp. | reverse complement strand
GGCTGGTTTGGAGATTCTTTTTGTACATATTTTTTGTACATATGTTCAACCTACGGACGTTTTCATTTCTTTTCAAGTGTTTTGTTAAAGTTTTTCACAGGCTTAAAAGGAAGGTACAGTGGGGCGCCGATGAGTGCCATCTGCCACTTTAGTTTAGGCGGAACGAGAACCTCCGTCGGCTCAAGTGCCCGGCAGTTTTGGGCTGAAAAGAAGGTGGCGGCCGGAAAGCTAGACAGAAGGGGCAGCAATTTGATATGCGCTGGTGTTTGCATAACGGTTCTGTTGATGGAAAGGACATGATGAAAGATGTAGAGTACGCAAGTTCACTGAAAAAATCCGTACGGAAGCTCCTGCTTTCCTGGTTTGCCGACAACCGGCGAGATCTCCCCTGGCGCAACGGCTATGAACCTTACCAGGTCTGGATTTCCGAAATTATGGGACAGCAGACCCAGATGGATCGAGTGGTCCTGTATTTTAAGCGCTGGATGGAACTGTTTCCCGATATTGCCGCAGTTGCCACGGCCCCTGAACAGCAGTTGTTAAAGGCCTGGGAGGGGCTGGGTTATTATTCCCGGGTAAAAAATATTCAACGAACAGCCGGACTGGTACTGCAGAACCATGGCGGACAAATACCTGAGGATCTGAACCAGTTGCTTGCCCTGCCCGGTATCGGCCCATACACTGCTGCGGCAATACTTTCCATAGCCTATAATAAACCTTACCCCGTACTTGATGCCAATGTGGAACGTGTTTTTGCCAGAGTGCTTGATCTGGATCAACCCCTGAAGCAGGTGTCGATTCGCAGGCAGCTGCAGGCCGTTGCCGCTGATTTTCTACCGCGCGGCAAGGCGCGCCTGTTCAATCAGGCCCTGATGGAGTTCGGTGCCTTGGTCTGCAGACCGAAATCGCCTGACTGCAGTTGTTGCCCGTTGGTTGCTCACTGTCGTGCCTTACAGCAGGGAACCATTGACAGGCGTCCCGTTCCCGTACAGAGAGAAAAGAAGATCGAGATTGTCATGGCCTGTGGAATTATTCTTCATGAAAATAGAGTGTATATTCAGCAGCGGCTGCCTGATGATGTATGGGGCAGCCTGTGGGAATTCCCGGGCGGCCGCTTAAAGGCCGGTGAAACTCCGGAGCAGGCAGCCTGTCGCGAAGTATTCGAGGAAACGGAATTTTCGGTTTCTCGGTTACGGCCGCTGGAAACTGTCGTGCACCACTATACAAAGTACCGGGTTACCTTGCACGGCTTCACCTGCAGATTACGGCATTCCGGAACAATGCCTGTTCTGCATGCAGCCGTTCAATACTGCTGGATTCCCCTTTCCGGGTTGTCGGATTTTTCTTTCCCGGCCGGACATCGACAGCTCCTTCATCGGCTTGATTCTCAAATGTGGCGGGAAAACTCGGAAAAATAGGTATATTTACCTATTTCATTTTATGGTTTTTTCAGTTATCTAGTTCCGTTCAGTCTCTTTGTGGGGAGAAATTCCGTTTTGGCGGAAGTTTTGGTGGTCATTTTCTCATAAAGTAGTACCATAAAAGATAATTGATGGGGTGTCCCTGTTATCAGACGGGTAAGAAAAGGGATGAGGGGTGTATTGGTGACGGATTTTAATATCGAACTGCAGAAGACCCGGGATGAGATCGATCGACTGGTCAGGAACTGGCAGACCCTGCTTGATTTCATGCCGGAAATGGTTTTTCTGCTTCGGGATGATTTTATCATTGAGTATCAGAACAGGAGTGCCAAGGAGTGTTTCGGCGATCTCTGTGCCCAGGAGTGTGGCGATGACTTGCGTCAGGTGGGTACGGAGTGCCGTCTTTTTTCATCGGATGCCGATGAAATTGTTTCCACATCCGGTCTGACCGAAACCGTTATCAACGGGGTGCCGGTCGAGTACTCCGCGGCCCCTTTTGTCGGTTATACCGGGGCTCACCTGATCATGGTGGTCATGCGGGATATATCGCAGCGAAAGCAGCAGGAGCAGGAACTACGTGAGTTTAATACCAATATCGAAGTTATTCTCAATAGAAAAATAGTCGAGCTTCAGGAGAGCGAAGAGACCCGGAAGCGCCTCTCCCGTCAGGTGAACAGCCTGAAAACCCAGCTGGGTTTTCATCATGATGCCGATCGCATGGTCGGCAGCAGTCGGGTTATGCGTGAGTTGCGTGAAATGGTTCACCAGGTGGCCAAGTCCGATGCAACTATTCTTATTACCGGGGAATCCGGTACCGGTAAAGAACTGGTGGCCAATCTGGTCAAGGCCAGCAGTAACCGCAATGACGGCCCCTTCCTTAAGATCAACTGTAATGCCATCAATGATTCCATCCTTGAGAGTGATCTGTTTGGGTATGAGAAGGGCGCTTTTACCGGGGCGGTTACCAGGAAAAAGGGAAAGTTCGAGATAGTTGACGGGGGGACGATTTTTCTTGATGAGATCGGCGATATCAGTCCGCGAATGCAGGCCTCTCTTCTGCGGGTGCTGCAGAACGGAGAGGTCGTCCGGGTCGGCGGGACTGAACCGGTCAAGGTTGACGTGCGGGTGATTGCCGCCACCAATGTCGACCTTGCCACTGCCGTAAAGGAGAAGAAGTTTCGCCTTGATCTCTATTATCGGTTGAACATTATTAATATTGCCATGCCGCCTCTGCGGGAGCGCAAGGAAGACATTGTCGAGCTGGTTTCCCACTTTGTCAAGCATTACCGGGTGGCCTTTAAAAAGGATATTGAGTTCGTTCCCCAGTCGATAATCAACCGGCTGTTGAATCATGAATGGCCGGGCAATGTGCGTGAGCTGGAGAATATCATCCAGCGGGCCGTGCTGATGGCCAAGGAAAAGATGATCACCGAGGGGGATCTGTTTTTTGACCAGAATATGGATCAGGATCAGGTGGCTAATCCGATGGCAAACCTGCAGGCAAAAATCGGTTTACTGCCGTTGAAGGGGATCCTGGCTGAATTTGAAACCGAAATCATTCGTCAGGCCCTGCTTAAGTACAAGGGGAATGTCTCCAAGGCTGCGTCCGACCTGAAGATCGGAAAAACTGCGCTCTACGATAAGATGAAACGGCATCATATCTCGGCCAAAGAGATTAAAAGAGGTCTTTAGCGGCAGGGCGGTTTCCGGTTCTTTTGGCCTCGGAATTGCATATAATTCGCAAGGAATGCGTTTTCCTCTAATCGACAAAAAAACCTTGATTGTTTTGTGCGACCGGCACTTTTGTCGTGGAAATCCGGCTGAGACGTCGATAATGTGTTTGTCAACTGTCGGAATACAGAAATTTTATAACATT
>DRKH01000181.1 GCA_011051825.1 Desulfobulbus sp. | reverse complement strand
TCCTTCTCCGGGCGTTTTTTTCCACGCGCCATCACCACCATCATCATCCACGCGAAGCCCGGAAGGAAGCATCCTGTCTGTTACAAGTTTTGCCATAATTCCGATATGGGCAATAAGTACAACATCGTAGGGCAGACGAAAACGGATACGGGGCAGGAAAACGGCATGAAAGAAAGCACTGAAAATATAGATTGCCGCCAGCAGTTTCTCCGTTCTTGACAGGGGAACCCTGTGGGAAAATACCAACCGCAGGAACAGACAGAGAAGCAGGGGATAATAGGTCACAAACATCACCACACTCCGCAGGGAACCGAACTCACTCTTCGACAACAGGTTATTGTGGTAATTAAAATAATCCAACAGCTTACGTAGATACAACCGAATTGCCGCCACCGGCTGTCCGCTCCAGAACTCAAGCGTTTTATGCAGGTAATAGCTGTTCTGTTCGGCCTCGGGCAGTTTGTTTGCCTCTATATAATAGTCTTCATGGATATAGTTGTACCAGGCGGCAAGGGACGTGGTGGGATTATTTCCGATATAGAGGACATCGGCCCCGTGGGAGGTAATCGGGATAAAGCGATCAAAGGCCTTGTAATTACGAAAACTCCAGCAGGAGACCAGGGCCAGGGCAACAAGCGCACAAAGGACAACTTTACGCAGCATGTGCCGGTTTGCGGAGAAAAGCAGCCAGATGGCAACCAGGGGGGCAATAAACACTCCGGTGGGATGGATCAGAATTTCCAGGGCCAGCAGCAGGCCCAGAAGCATTGCCCGGCCATAGCCGAAAGGACGGCTGATGGCCAGCCGGACAATAAGTAGAAGAACCAGGGTATACAAGGTCTGGGTATAGAGGGTTCCGGCAGTATAAAAGAGTACGCAATAGCCTATGAGCAGCATGGCCGACAGCGGAGCACCTTCCCCGGCCTGCTCATGCTTAAGAAGCGAGCGTATGGTGTAGACACACAGCGACAGTGCAATGAAGTTCAGATAGCGTAACAGCCAGACAGGTGAGCCAAGCTTGATAAACAGGGCCAGCAGCAGAGGCCAGACCGGGGGGAAAACAGCGGTGGGAGTGACGCCGTCAATGGAATAACCGTTGCCGGCGGCAAGGTTCTCTGCAATGGACAGATACAGACTCTCATCCCGAAAATGCAGCGTATCGCCAAGTAAATAGGAGTAGCCCAGACCGGCGACCAGAAAAAACAGGGCGCAGCAATGGACAATGGCCTGGTTGTGCCGGTCAAGGAAGAGCACCACCCCGTCTGGAAAGTTTATCCGTCCCATGGACATGCGTTCTTATGCAATGCCGACAACAAAGGAAAAAGAGGAATTAGCCATCACAGGAGCAGATGATACACCCCGGTTATAGTCTTTACCGGCGGTACTTGCGGAGGCGGAGGCAACGGAATCAGCGAAAAACTTGAATTTCCGTCCTGACCTGAAATATTTTTCCAGGAACTGAAATCCACCCATCCGTCACAGGTCTCGTCCTTACTCCAGCAGAAGGTGTTGGTGTCCACGCTGCTATATGTATTGTTGTCGATGAGATGCAGACCTTCGGACGAAGTAAATGCCGGATTTCTGAGCACCAGAAGCAATTTTCTGTTCCCACCGGCCGCAAGAGTGTTGTCGTTCACCGTACACGCTGAAGCGTTTTCACTGACCGGGAAAAACACTATCTGGGCACTTTCCCAGGAGGGTACTCCATTCTCCTGAATAACATTATTATGGATGTTATGTCCGGTTCCCGTCACCGCAATTCCGGCAAGAGAATTTCCGAAGATGGTATTATATGAAATTTCCAATGGCGCTGTCCCTCCATCGGCCATAATGCCGGCGCTGCGCAGGTACTTGTTTCCGCCCCCCCTGATGGTGTTGTTTTTAAGTACATTTCCGACGCCGATGTTCAACAGGTAAATACCTCCTGAATCATAGGCCAGTGCATTGGCCCCGATAACGGTATTACCGTCGATGGTGTTATTCTGTATCAGAGCGGCATCTGCAGCGGTATCCGTATTCAGACTGATCCCGGTGGCACCGGTGTTGCTGACCGTATTGCCGCTCACAATGTTTCCATGGGAATTGGTCGAGCCGGTTGCGTATATCCCGATCCCGACCCGTAATGCAGACTCCACCCGGTTGTTCTTCACGGTATTACCGGTTGCATTCATGAGTAGGATTCCGGTTTTATAAGATGAAGCAGCACCGATATCTGCAACCTGCATGTTCTGGACAACAACGCCCTGTGTTCCCGAAAGAAGAATCCCGGCATCCTGATAGCCCTTTACGGCAATATCCTGGATGTTCAAGTAATCACCGGTGACAGTGATACCCGTTGCCCGTTGCCCGATTTTCACATCAATCGTGTTCGGATCAACATCGGAGTACAGGTACACATCAGTCCCGTCCCAGTACCAGTGTCCCGGTTCGGTCAGGCCTGCCGGGCTGGTTATTATAATGGGTTGGCCCAGTGAAGAACTCCAGGCTTCCTCTGTACCGCTTGCATTGAGCTGGCGGACATAGACGTTTTTGCTTGAAGAAATGGCAAAAAACGTTATCCCGGATACCGTATTTCCGCTGGTGGAAGTAACCCACAGATTACTGTAATAATTATCCGTCTGCAGAAGAATGGCGTCTTTTTTCAAGGCCGCCGGTACCGAACCAAACTGAAGGGTCGTGATCGACGGTTTTGCCTCCCCTTTATAGAGGAGCAGGCCAGGATTACTCCCGGACCAGGAGGCGGTGTAGATGTCTCCACCCGCACTTGTCCAGATCACACCGGTCGTACCGTCAAAAAGCGGTAAATCACCTGAACCGTAAGCGCCGAAGGTGATAGGGGCAGTGTCGGTACCGAGCGAAGAAATCACAAGAGATTCATGCCAGGTATCGCCCCGTTTGAAGAGTACGTTATCGCCGGGATTAAAGGCTTCGCCGGTGACCTTACCCAGAGTTTTCCAGGGGGCAGAAGTACCGTCATTACCGTCACTACCGGTTGACTGACTGACATAATAGGTTGCAGCCAGAAGAGAACCCGGCAGCAGAGAAAAAAGAGAAAAACACACACTCCAACAGACGATTCTTTTCCATGATCGCCGCAGGCAACCTGCAGGTGAGGCTGATGTTGTCATAGCAGTACCTGTCCGTTTCCTTCCAATTGAACCACGGTCTTTTTTTTCAGCAGCATCAAATCCACTTGATTTTAAACAGGCCGAACCAGGCCATTTTCAAAAGCAGCACCCCATGCCGGAAACGGCTGATCTGGGTTTCACCATAGGTCCGCTCCCGATAACGAATTGGTACTTCCACTATTTTCAGATTAAGCTTCGCGGCCCCAAAGAGCAAGTCGAAATCACCAAAAGGGTCAAACTCGCCAAAATATTTGCGGCCGGCACATATTTTTTCATAGTCTTGCCGCCATAAAACCTTTGTCCCGCAGAGGGTGTC
>DRKH01000180.1 GCA_011051825.1 Desulfobulbus sp. | reverse complement strand
GGTAGGGGCAGAGAACTAGCCCAACCACCACCTGTAACTGTTTAGGAGTGCTCCATATCTGTGCAGTCAGGCCTGTGAACTATAGTGATTCCTATGTGAATCAGGCCTGACCGTGCAGAGATGGGGTGCTCCTGAACAGTTACCGGTTACATTACTGCCGGTGGGCTGGTACTCATGACTCGGTATCGGTTAAAAAAAATCTTGACCGAATATATTTTTCTGGTAATATAAAAAATTTTACGTAATCATTGGGCCTATAGCTCAGTTGGCTAGAGCCACCGGCTCATAACCGGTCGGTCCCTGGTTCGAGTCCAGGTAGGCCCACCATTTCACAGAACATGGAAGCAGACGAGTATATGCACTTCGCGCTCCTTCCTCAACCAATAAATACAGGCTTTTGAAAACAACGCCTTTTCGACCACATTTACCCTCTGCGCTGCCGACCAGGACAGCGGACAGGATCAAAGGAAAGAGGTACATCCCCTGTGGATGTGCCTCTTTTTCTTTATAAGCTACCCAATGATTCTGTTTATTCAAGACATTATCGACATCCTTGAAGAAATTGCCCCTGTCGAACTTGCAGAATCCTGGGATAATGTCGGCCTGCTTGCCGGCAACCCGAATGCAGAGGCCGGATCGCTGCTCGTGGCCCTGGATCCGACCACCGCTCTGCTTGACGAGGCGGAGGCCAGGGGGGCCAACGTCATCATTACCCACCATCCGGCCATCTTTCACCCCCTCAAGGCCCTGCGCACTGATCAACCCGTTGCTCGATTCCTGATCGGCGCCATCCAAAAGAACATCCACGTCATTGCCTGCCATACCAATCTGGACTCTGCCCCGGGCGGAGTCAGTGATATCCTTGCACAGCGGCTTGAGTTGACCGATGTCGTACCGCTGGTTCCACGCGGACGGGAGGAAACCTCATCCTGCGGACTGGGTCGAATAGGACGGTACGGCAAACCGAAACCGCCGGAAGAGTGCCTTGAACGACTTCGCCGGGCCTGCAGCGCGCCCTGGCTCCTTGAAGCCGGCCCCCGTCCCGCTCAGGTCCAGACCATAGCCGTCTGCGGCGGTTCCTGCTCGGAGTTTGCCGAAGATGCCATGCTGGCCGGAGCCGATCTCTTTATAACGGCCGAAGTCAAACATTCCATTGCCCGCTGGGCCGAAGAGGCAGGATTCTGGATAATCGACGGTGGGCATTTTGCCACCGAACAGCTGGCCATCGTTCCCCTGCAGGAACGGCTGCAGCAGGAAATTGCACATCGCAACCTGGACAATAACGTGTATACGGTGCGGCAGAAACCGCCCTTGACTATGGCATAATCGCAAACGTCGATATAAACCGACGCAAACAGGTACTGGAACAAGGAGTAAACCATTGAACGAAGAGATGAACCAGCTCATCGCCCTGCAGGAGATTGACGCTGAACTTGCCGGATTTGACAAAGAGATCAATGAACAACAACAGGAGATCAGCAAGAGGGAGCAGTCGATCAGCGACAAGGAGAGTGCCATTGCCGCCGGTCACGAAAAAATTGCCGGTCTTGAGCAGCAGCAACGGGATATTTCCCTGGAAAACGAGGATGCAGCTGCCAGGATAAAAGATCGGCAGAATAAAATGATGCAGGTCCAGACCAGTCGTGAACACCAGGCCCTGCTCAAAGAAATAGAAGAAAACAAGCGACTGATCAAGGAGACGGAGGAAACACTGCTCACCGTCATGAAAAACATAGAGCAGACCGAGAGTGAAGTTGCCGAACTTGAAAACCTGCTGACCGGAGAACAGGAACTGCTCCATAAGGAAACAACGGCGGTAAACAAAAAAATCAAAAAAATTGAATCTCGCCGCAAAACGGTTGCCACCCAACGGAAAAAACTCTCCGAAGCGCTGAGCGCCGGCCTCCTGAAACGATATGACATACTGCTGACCAAACGTGAAGGACTGGCAGTAACCCGGACAATCAACGGGGTATGCCAGGGCTGCCACATGTCGATTCCTCCCCAGCAGTTCAACGAGGTCCGCAAGGGCGACAAGCTCCAGCTGTGCCCGACCTGCCAGAGAATTCTCTACTTCCGCGAAGAGGAAGATGAGGAGTAATTACTCTATATTGTCACGGGGTTTGCACCTCTGTGGTTTCACCTGCCCTGACATCTGAACTTTTCTTTTATGGATAAACAATATGTTGTCCAGCGACTGGCCGGACATCTGACCGACGAGGTGCTGCAGGAAATGTTCCCTGATACGGATCCGCAACGTATACGGGATCTGCTCCTTGACAAAACGACCACCCCCTCTTCAGCGGCGACCGGTGGCTTGGCAAAAATTAAAGAGGCCAACAGCTGCAGAGTGTTTACCGACGGGGCCTCACGCGGGAATCCCGGCCCGGCCGGTGCCGGAGTGGTTCTTCTTGATGACAAAGGGCGTGAACTCTGCACCAGGGCCGAGTATCTTGGCCGCTGTACCAATAATGTTGCCGAATACCGGGCCCTGATTCTCGGCCTCCAGGCTGCCCGGGAAATCGGTTGCATGAAACCCGCTGTTTTCCTTGACTCAGAGCTGATTGTCCGGCAGATTACAGGCAGGTACAAGGTGAAAAATGCCACCCTGAAGCCCCTCTTTGCCGAAGTGCGAAACCTGTTGCAGGGGTTTGACAGCTATACCATTGCTCACGTCCCCCGGGCTCAAAACAGTCGCGCCGATGAGCTGGCCAACCGGGGAATAGATGAGAAAAACAGGGACTAGAATTTAGGGATTAGGGGTTAGGGGTTAGGGATTGGACTGGCGACTATCCGCTGGTCCCTACTCCCTAACCCCTCATCTCTAATCCCTCACAGTTTGGGGCGGGC
>DRKH01000179.1 GCA_011051825.1 Desulfobulbus sp. | reverse complement strand
TCGGTCAGTTCGATCAGCGAATTTCGTACTGTTCCGAGATGGGCCCCATAGGAGCCGGAGGGGTTGACCTTGATCGCCTGTTCACCCGGATCAATGATGTGTACATTTCTGATCAGGGTATTCAGCACGTTATCACTTGCCCCACCCATGACATGAACAGGGTGATCCACGGCCCGCTTAAGCGTGAGATCGGCAATAACGACATTGGAGGCAACGATTTGAAAGATCTCGGTTGTCTGATAGTTACCGTCCAGAACAACCCGTTCCCGTTTTCCGCTCTGTGACCTGACCGTGACCCCACCCACAGTTATACGCAGATACTGACCATTCAGGTTGTAGGTTCCATCGGCAATGAGAATGGTCCGGTCGCCACCGCTGCCAGTGTTGTTGACCGCAGTTACAAGCTGGGGAACCGTGCTCACAACAACATCGGCAGAAGCCGTGGCCGTAGAAAAGACCGCCAGCCAGAGGGAAGAAAAAAAAAGCCTGAACAGTTTTGCCGAAAAACGCATCTCAGTTTTCCAGTAACAAAAGCATTGGAGCGACTGTAAATTTCTCCTTGGGAGGATTCCCTTCGGGTACCGGGTTGAATTCAAAGGCACCGACATCGGGTTTTGAGGATCGGATATTGCCCAGAATATCATCAACCGGTGCAAAGGCGGGGTCAGCGTGGTCAATCAAGGGGCTTCCCTTGGCCGGGGTGGCGAAGGCGATCAGCTTACGGAATGCCTGGGAAATGGTACCGGAATTGTCGGCAAAGCGATTGCTGATCTCAACCCACCGGGGCAGGGTTATGAAAACCGGGGCCGGCAGGAGCGGGTTGGCAATCAGGCGCGAGGTATCATCGGACGGATTGATCAGCTCTGCAGGATCCTCCGGAATTGCTGCACCTCCATTCCAGTACAGATTGTTTGCCAGGACAAAGGAGGTGGTGTCCGCCGGGGGGGTGTCTGAAAAATCATTGGGTCTGGAGGGATTCTCCGCCCCCATTGTCCCGGTCTGATCATCCCATACATTATTATAAAACCGTATGTTTGCATTGGCCGGATTACTTCCCTCCCGGTTGAGGCGCATCCCGTAGGCAAGGGCGGGCAGATCTCCGGAAACGGTATTGTTGCGAAAAGTGATATCCCGGCAGCCCTTTACCCCGAATGGAGCCCGCATGACATTGCCGGAATTACCGAGCAGAAGGTTGTTTTCCACCAGTACGTCAAAGGCCTCGTAAAAGGGTTGTCCATCCTCACCGGCAAGGATAAAGTTGGTGCCGGTTGATCCCTGCCAGTTAAGAAAGATATTGCGTCGCACCGTTATATTCCGGCTGCCGGTGAACATATCGGCCGAACCGTTACTGTCCTTGATGACGATATAACTGGAGGTGTTGTTCCGGTTAGTGCGGCCGCTGCCCTCAAAATCATTAAAGAAAATATTGTCCTCTACTGTGACGTCGGAGACGCTGTTGATATCGATATGTTCGTCTGATCCGGTCTGGTTATAAAACATATTGCCCCTGACCAGGATATTGGTGCAGCTGTTATTGATTTTGAGGATATCATTGTTGTAACTGTCGTGGAGAATATTATTCTTCAGAGTAATGTTCTTCACCGCATTATTGCCGTCTCCGTCAATATGAACCACAAGCGCTCCGGCTCCACTGCCGCTGTGGGCGATATCAAAACCCTCCAGGGTGATTCCGCTGACACCGCGGGCATCATCGGCGTAGGCGGTAATAACCGTGCCGGAATTTCGTAACCGGGCCTGATACGGGGTCTGGGAACGAACGGTCACGCCCCTGGCAAATGTGCCCCGGATACGGATGCGGCCGTTGTACGTGCCCGGATGGACTTCAATGACAGAGCCGTCCTCAACACTGTCGAGGGCATGGGTGATGGTTGCCCAGGGGTACTTAACACTCCCGGTGCCGATTGCATCGTCGCTGCCGTAGGTGGCGACATGATATGTTGCCGACCAGGCTATGGAAGGGAGACCGATGAAACAGTAAAAGACAACCACAAAAAAATATCTGCTCATATTGTTCACCTGTTTTTTTAGAGCGGCAATAGGCTGACTCACAGCATACTCCCGTCAGGGTGCCTTGAAAAATTAGGATTTTCGTTCGAGGTCAAGGCATGCGAATAATTTTACCACAGGCATATGTTTGATATTCCGAGGATAAAATCTTGAGCACAACGCAGAACTCGGGCGAAAAGACCTTTTTTCAAGGTAGCCTCTATCTATTGGAAGCCATAATAGGAGAAAAAGTCCAGTGAAAAACGATTGGTTCGGTTCCGGGAAAGACATAAGGGGAGGTCTCCTGAAAATTTTCCCCTGACATTTCATCATATTGCCACCACAGTGGACCAAGGTATCCCGGCCGGAAAAAGATGTCACCCAGAGGAATCCCGCAGCATGATTATGCAACCATGGTCAAGACCTTGGCCCCCCGGACGTCCCCCTTCTTCAGATCATGGAGGGCCCGGTTGGCCTCGACAAGGGGATAGCACTCCACCCGGGGCCTGATGTCTATTTCAGCGGCAAGCTCAAGAAATTCTCGTACATCCGAACGGCAGACATTGGCCGCCGATTTGATTTCTTTTTCCATCCACAGGTGCCGACTGTACTCAAGGCCAAGCAGCTGATCCTGATCCCGACGTTCCTTGCGGATGGCGTTAATGACCAGACGACCGCCCGGACGCAGAACCCCCAGCGCATCGATCACCGGTTTCCAGGCCGGGGTGGTATCTATAACGGCATCGAGCTGTTCCGGCGGTTTCTGATCACTGGTCCCGGCCCAGGCCGCCCCGAGTTCCCGGGCTAACTCCTGCTGGCGTCCACTGCGGGCAAAGACAAAAACCGGACTGTCGGGATAACGATGCCGAACCATCTGCAGGACCAGGTGTCCGGAGCCGCCGAAACCGGTCAGGCCGAGAACCCGGCCGTTTTTCAACCCGGTCAGCTGTAGAGAACGATAGCCGATGGCCCCGGCACAGAGCAGAGGGGCGGCATGAATATCGGAGAGCACGTCGGGTATCGGGTGGGCAAACCCTTCTTGCACCACCATGTACTCGGCATAACCGCCATCGGCATCCCGTCCGGTCGCCTTAAATCGGGGACAGAGATTTTCCAAGCCGTCTTTGCAGAATGGACACCGGCCACAGGCTGAAAATATCCAGGCCACCCCTGCCCGGTCTCCGGGCCGGAAACGACGGACATCCGCTCCGATGGCTGCGACTCTTGCCACAACCTGATGCCCCGGAATCACGGGAAAAACAGGCGGCGGCGTCCGTCCTTCAATTTCATCGAGTTCTGTATGACAGACTCCGCAGGCAACAACCTGGAGCAGCAGTTCTCCCGGGCCCGCAACCGGTGTTTCCCGCTCACACAATTCAAGCGGGTTCGGATTGACGGATAAATCACAGCATTGATGCAGAAGTTGGGCTTTCATTGCTTTTGGGTTCCGGGTTTTGGGTTTCGAGTTTCGAGTTTTGGGTTCCGGGTTCCGGGTTCCGGGTTCCGGGTTCCGGGTTCCGGGTTTCGGGTTTCGGGTTTTGGGTTTTGGGTTTATGTGCCGCTAAAACCGATGGGCCGACAAACAAAAACGGCAACCTGCCCAACTGGCAGGTTGCCGAAAAAAAACGTAAGCCATCACAGGCGGCGCATGTTCACGCGGTCGCTCCCGCCCGCATAAAGAGGCTATAGCGAACGAAATCGACTGCGCAAATCTGTACCACCTGTGACAACTTACAGCTCTAGAAAAGCTAAAACAACAAGTGACCAACCCCGTGACCGGTTACAAAAAAACAGGGTAAAGATGGTAACTATTCAGGTAGGGGCAGAGAACTAGCCCTACCACCACCTGTAACTGTTCAGGAGTGCTCCATATCTGTGCAGTCAGGCCTGTGAACTATAGTGATTCCTATGTGA
>DRKH01000178.1 GCA_011051825.1 Desulfobulbus sp. | reverse complement strand
TTCAGATAAGGACACAATTTACGCAATACCGCAGACTGTAACTGTTCAGGAGTGCCTTAGATTTGTTCATTTAAGACTGTGAAGCGTACTTGTGCTACTCGAACTGGCTTAAATGGGCGAAGATGAGGTGCTCCTGAACAGTTACGTCTTGCTTTGTGAAAAATATTGTATAACTTTACGTGTTCGCTGGAGTAGGTTGCTCATAAGGTAAGGGTCCATTCAAAAACAGTTACAGGTGGTGGTTGGGCTAGTTCTCTGCCCCTACCTGAATAGTTACAAAAAAAAATTACCTGGAGATGGATATGGATGAACAGTTGGCCCAGGAGTTGGTTAAGGTATTACAACAGCCTGAGGATACAAAATATGTGGAGGCCTTTGAGCGGGCCTTTGAGTTGACGAAGACCTATGCCGGTTCTGCCGGTGCGCAGGCCTCTTCCATTCCGGTGGTTTTTGAAAAGATGTTTGAACTCTTTGCAACCGGCAAAGGAAAAGGGCAGGCCTGAGATGAGTCGACCTGTCAACCCGCCGGGGAAGGACGTACACATCCGCTGTCCTCGTCTTGGTCATGAAATTTATTTTAACTACTGCCGTCGGGAAAATATGGGCCGGCCCTGTTTCAAGGTGCTTGACTGCTGGTATCCCTATTTCAAAGTTGAGGAATTTCTCAGGCAGGAGTTAACTCCGGAAGAGTGGGCTGCATTGATCGAGAATCCGGGTAAACCAAAAATGGTCTCTCTGGTGGAACTGATCGAACAGGCCCGGCAAAAGAAAGAATGAGCCATGGATTAAAGCGGATGGACTGGATTTTGTCCCGCCTGTTCATCAGCTGCACCTGCGGTTACTCTCCCTGTCTCAGGACTTGATCGGACTGCACGGTTCTTTGACCGGCCCCTTGAGTTGAAAAAAGAACTTGAGTCCTTTCTTAACGGTGTCTGAGAATATTTTTGATGAGAGCATGGTCCCGGCCACCCGTTTGTTGATTTCACCGAGGGTCGGGTAGGGGTGAACAATACCCGCCAGGGTGGAAAGCTTGACCCCGCCGCCGAGGATGGCCGCCCATTCACAGATGAGATCTCCTGCCCGCGGCCCGGCAATCTGGACCCCGATGACTTTTTCTTTTTCATTGAGCAACATTTTAATTTTGCCATTTTCCGAGCCTTCGGCCAGGGCCCGGTCATTGTCTGCAAATTCCTCGCTCCACAACGTATATTCTATACCGGCATTGCGGGCGGCTTTTTCGTTCATACCGATTGAGGCCAGCTCCGGGTCGGTGTAGGTGCACCAGGGCATCCAGGTGTAATCGGCCTTGCGCGGCAGATGAAATATGGCATTACTGACCACGATCCCGCCCTCATAGCCGGCGGCATGGGTGAACTGGAAACCGCCGTTGACATCACCGGCTCCATAGATATGTCTGTGATTGGTTCGCATCCGGTTGTCCACCTTGATGCCGCGCGCGTCATGGACAACATCAATACCGTCTAAGCCAAGCCCGTCCGTGTTTGGTGTTCTTCCCTGGGCAAGAAGTACGGCCTCGGCACGCAAAACTTTTTTTGAGCCATCCTTCAGCTCCAGAGTAATCTCTTTCATGCTCTTTTTTTCCGCCGCATCAACAACGGTGGCGTTGAGAAAAAACTGTACCCCCTCCTGCGCCATGTTGGCCATAACAGTATCGGCCATGTCTTTGTCTTCCTTGGAGAGGATCTGGCCGGAACGCTGGATGACCTGAACTGTGGTTCCCAGCCTGGAAAATGCCTGTGCCATCTCCACGGCAATGGGACCGGCCCCGAGCACAATCATGGATTCCGGCAAGGTATCCAGGGAAAAAATCTCTCGATTTGTTAAGTAATCAATATTGGTTAATACCTCTACCCGGGGCGGGGCCGGGGAGGACCCGGTGGCAATGAGCCAGTGTTTTGCTGAAATGGTTGAACCATTTAAAGTGATGGCATGTTCGTCAATAAATTCCGGGGCACCGAATTCGACCTTTGCACCGAGTGTACAGAAGCGTTCAACGGAATCGTGGGCCTGAATTTTGGCAATGACTTCCTGGATCCGGGCGGCCACATTGTGAAAATCAACCGGGCCGATGGTTGCTTCCGGCAGGCCGAAATTTTGAGCCTGTCTGATCTGGTGATAGACATGGGCTGTCTTAATCAGGGTCTTACTCGGCACGCAACCGAAATGGAGACAATCACCGCCGAGCGCGGGTTCTTTTTCAATGACCAGGGTTCGGGCGCCAAGTTGGGCCGCGCCGGCAGTAACGGTCAGCCCGGCGGCCCCACCACCGATAATTGCGATATCGTAATCATAGGATGCCATAGTCTTGCTCCTTCACCTGTGAGTGTTTTTTTTGATCGTATACAGTGCGAGCAGTTTTTTACTGAGCACCGGGAAAAGGCCGAGCAATGCAAAGGAGAGGATCAGGCCGGGGGAGAGAATACCGGCCAGACTGTCGATTTTAGCCAGTTGGGTTCCGGCATTAACATAGACAATGGTTGCCGGCAGCATCCCGAGTTGAGAAACCCAGTAATACGTAAAAATTCGAATCGGGGTTAACCCCATGGCCAGGTTTATAATAAAAAAAGGGAAAATCGGGACCAGCCGCAGGGAAAAAAGATAAAATCCGCCCTCTTTTTCCATCCCCTGATTGATCCTGGCCAGTTTATCGCCAAACTTATTCTGCACCCAGTCCCTGAGCAGATAGCGGGAGACGATGCAGGCCAGTGTTGCCCCGATGGTGGAGGCAAAGGAGACCGCAATGGTGCCGGTAACCAGACCGAACAGGCCGCCGCCGGCCAGAGTCATAACCGCCGCTCCCGGTAGAGACAGGGCGGTGACCACGATATAGATCAGCATGTAGGCGGCGACCACCAGGATCGGTCGTGCCTGGTAGAGGGCTGTAAAATTTTCCTGCTGGGCCTTGATGTAGTCCAGGCTCAGGTATTGCCCAAGGTCAAAGACCTTGAACAGGACTATGAAAGCGGCAAGCCCCCCGAGAAGCAAGATTTTTTGAAGCGTTTTTTTTTGCATAGACTCACACGGTGTAGGTGCTTGAGGCGACTTTGCCGCCGGTACCGGTCCAGTCGGTGTGGAAAAACTCGCCCCTGGGTCTGTCGATCCGTTCATAGGTATGGGCCCCGAAATAATCACGTTGGGCCTGGAGCAGGTTGGCGGGCAGGCGTTCACTGCGATAGCCGTCATAATAGGCCAGACCGGCGGATATGGCGGGCAGGGGAATGCCCATCTCGATCCCCTTGATAACAGTCCGCCGCCAGCCGTCCTGGGCTCTGTCGACGGCCTGATGAAAAAAATCATCGAGCAGCAGGTTGTCGAGCCCTGGATTTTTTGTAAAGGCCTGCTGGATATTGTCGAGAAAGACGCTGCGGATGATACAGCCACCCCGCCACATCAGGGCAATGTTTCCGTAGTGCAGGTTCCAGCCGTGTTCCCCGGCCGCCTCCCGCATGAGCATATAGCCCTGGGTGTAGGAAATGATCTTGGCCGCATACAACCCGTCATGGATGTCCCGGATCAGAGATTTTCGGTCTCCGGGTTCGGCAGGCTGCGGGCCGGTCAGGACGGCGGCGGCCCGAACCCGTTCCTCTTTCAGGGCCGACAGGCAGCGGGCAAAAACGGCCTCGGCAATCAGGGTCAGGGGAACACCTAAATCCAGCGCATTGATTCCGGTCCATTTACCGGTTCCCTTCTGGCCGGCGGTATCAAGGATTTTTCGGATAAGGGGGGTGCCGTCCGTGTCTTTGGTCGCAAAAATATGGGATGAAATTTCTATCAGATAGGAGCTGAGCAGACCGCCATTCCATTGCCCGAAAATTTCGGCAATTGTATCTTCGTCCATGGCCAGTCCCCGGGACATGAAGTCGTAGGCCTCGCAGATGAGCTGCATGTCGCCGTATTCGATGCCGTTATGGACCATCTTGACAAAATGCCCGGCCCCGCCCTCACCCACCCATTCACAGCAGGGTATGCCGTCCACTTTGGCGGCAATGGCCTGGAATATTTCTTTCACCAGCGGCCAGGCCTCGGGATTACCGCCGGGCATGATGGATGGTCCTTTGCGGGCGCCCTCTTCACCACCGGAAATACCGGTGCCGATATAGAGGATTCCCTGTTCGGAAAGC
>DRKH01000177.1 GCA_011051825.1 Desulfobulbus sp. | reverse complement strand
GGAGCACCCCATCTCTGCACGGTCAGGCCTGATTCACATAGGAATCACTATAGTTCACAGGCCTGACTGCACAGATATGGAGCACTCCTGAACAGTTACAGGTGGTGGTAGGGCTAGTTCTCTGCCCCTACCTGAATAGTTACAATATGTTTTAATATCAACAGAGCAGGAGCCCGCGCCGGGCGATCTTTACCCGGTGCCCATACACTGTTTTCATAGTTTGTTGTGGCCGCGGGTCATGCTGGTTTATCCGAAAATCGGCGCGGAGCGCCTGGATGCAACGCAGCACCGCAGAGCGGTGCTGCGAGAGTGGCCTTGTTACACCGCTCTGCGGTGTAACAGATTATATTTGGTTTTAGCACAAGGTTGCCCACCCGCTCTGCGGGTAAATGAGTGCTCCATAAAGAGTAACTGTTCAGGAGCACCCCATCTCTGCACGGTCAGGCCTGATTCACATAGGAATCACTATAGTTCACAGGCCTGACTGGCACAGATATGGAGCACTCCTAAACAGTTACAGGTGGTGGTTGGGCTAGTTCTCTGCCCCTACCTGAATAGTTACCATAAAGAAAACATTTTCATCGTTCGTTGTACCGGCAAGGCATGGGTGTTTATCCGAAAATCGACCTCGAAACGATGCTGTTTCAGGTAAATTCCATTGCATCAACGTGGCAAAGTTGACGTATTCATTTGCGTGCAGGATGTTAGACGATTATATAATCATTTTCCGTCACGATTCAGGGTTCAGGCTTTCCCTCCATTTACAAAAACAACAACGTATCTAAAAGATACCTGCACGGAGATGACCTGCTCTCCGTTGCCCACGTATCGCCCAACTTTTTCTTGACCCATTATGTCCCTTGAAATCTTGAACAGACATCGCAGAATATGGCAGGAAAAAAAGATACTGCAACGTATCTATCAAAACTGGTACCAGCTGATTCTCAAAGAGTGCAGGCCACAGGGAATGACCCTTGAAATCGGTGGTGGCGGCGGCAATTTCAAAAAATTTTTCCCGGAGGTTATCTCTTCAGACTATACGTTGTGCCCCTGGCTGGACCTGAATCTGGACGCGCACAACCTGCCTTTTGCTGCTGACTCTCTGGCAAACATCGTCATGATAGACGTACTCCATCATCTGACCAGACCCCTTCACTTTATAGAGGAGGCCTATCGGGTGCTGCAGGAGAAGGGCCGGCTCATCATGCTTGAGCCCTGCATCACCCCGGGTTCCTATCTCATTTACAACTTTCTTCACCAGGAAGACCTTGATTTCAGCAAGGATCTCTTCAAGGGAGAAACGTGGATTTCCGATGATGAAAAAAAGCCTTTTGATGGCAACCTGGCCATTCCTACCCAGCTTTTTTTTCGAAATGCTGCGGCATACAAAAAAAAATTCAGCAACTTTCCAATCGTGCAAAAAAAACATTCCGACTACCTGGTGTATCCGCTCTCCGGCGGCTTTGATCATCCCAGTGTTCTCCCAAACAGCCTTGTGCCCTTTTTCATTTTTCTGGAAAAGATGCTCCAGCCGCTGGGATTCATGTTTGCATACAGGATGCTGGTTGTATTGGAAAAAAACCGCTAATTGTCGTTTTTCTTCATCCGCCAATGTAGTTAACACCAATCAACAACAACGGAATTACGGAGCATGATCAACAACGCATCCCGCAACAACCCACGTTTTCAGTTGCCGGAACCGGGAATTTTCCAGGCCAATGGTCCGGATGATCCCCTGCCCTACTATTACAAACCCCTGGTCGGTTCCATATACCGGGCCAGGATAGAACAGGCGCTGTCCCTGCTGGACCCGCCCTATGAATCCATTCTGGAGCTTGGTTACGGCAGTGGAATTCTTTTGCCGTCACTCTGTGCTCTGGGCACCTCGGTCTCAGGCGTTGATCTGCAGTCCGATCCGGAACAAGTTGGGCTTTGTCTGGACAAAGTCGGGGTAACCTGCACCCTGATACAGGGCGATGCAGCAGATGTCCGTTTCAGGGAACAGAGTTTTGATCTTGTTGTCGCCATATCCATCTTTGAACATATCAGCGACCTTACCCCGCTCCTGAAACAAATACACCGCCTGCTCAGCCCCTCGGGTCGGCTTCTGGTCGGCATGCCCAGAGTCGATCATATGATGACCAGGGCCTTCAGCCTGATCGGTTTTGACGATATCGACAATCACCATGTCACCGATTACAAGACATGCAGGCGTGCGGCCGCCGGGCACTTTGAACTTATCGCCACCAACCACATTCCCGCAATCGCCCCGGAGGTTCTCGGCCTCTACTTCAATATGCTTTTTCAGAAAAAACTCCTGGCGGAACCAGATAAGTGGAGCCTAGCGGAGACTCCGGGCGGTAACTATTCCGACCTCTGTCCCCTGCCCTCTGTCCTCTGTTACGGATAAACCAGCTGAAATCGAGACTCCCGGGCCGATTTAAAATGTTGGTCCAGGACAGAGATCAGTCCGCCTTGATGTACTCTGCCGTTTTATTGGGATAACGCAGCAGGTTGCGCAGTTTATGTCCCACCGGCGGCCGCAGGGCATATATCAGAGTGGGGACCAAGGCGCCGGGGTGCATGAGCAACCGTTTAAAAAAACGTTTGATGAGCAAGAGTTTAACCCGAGACTTTGTTTTGCTGACCAGCGCATTCAGCCAGTCAGGTTCAAATTCCGGAGTACGTATCATGCCCACGCCCTGGGTTGAAACCGCCAGATTATCGGCCGTGATCGGCTTGACCAGATATCCTTTTTCCAGACAAATCCGGTACAAACGGGTTCCCACCAGCGGCGTTGCCACAAAAAAGTAGGGGTAAACGCCGTGTTTTCTTAATAAATCCAAGCCGTAGTTAATGGTTGTATGAATATTCTCCTGTGTTTCGCCCGGAAAACCGACCACAAAAAAAGCTTCCAGGTCCATACCGTTTTTCTCACAGTTTATGGCGGCCTTATATACGTCTTCCAGTTTTAATTTTTTATTTACAATCGTGTCCAACACCTGTTGATCTCCGGACTCGACCCCTACGATGAGATAGTTGCAGCCGGTCTTTTTACTGAAACGAACGGTTTCAACATCCAGATTATGGGCCCGTACCCCGTTGGGGGTGTCCCAGGTGATCTTTTCCGACATTGCATCAATACCGGATAAAATTTCCAGAAAACGGCTCCGGTCCAGCATCAGGTTATCGTCCTCAAGATGCAGATGTTTGACCTTATATGTATTCACCAGGTGATTTATGTGTTTCAGAACATACGCTGCTGAATGTTTACGAAGTATGCGCCCCATGTGCAGGTGTATTGAACAGAATGTGCAGTTATAGGGACAGCCGCGGCTGGTAATCATGGACAGACTGCGTTCCGCACCCGGGTACCAGAAGCGTGGCCTGCCGTCCAGGCCCTGGTGAGCCAGTTCAAAGTACTCTTCCAGATCAATCAGATGGTAGGCCGGAAAGGGGAGTTCATCCAGATTTTGAATATGTTCCGCCTTGTTAGGCCTGTTTCTATTACTGCGGGTGACGACTCCGGGGATATCGTCAATAGTATTTTTGCCAATGAGCCGGCGAACCAGTTCAAGCATTGTGTGTTCGCCTTCTCCCATTACGGCGATATCGACGCCGCTGCCCTCCTGAAGAAAACTCTCCGGCTGAACCGTGGCATGTGGCCCACCGGCAATGACCATGATTGTCGGGTCTATCCTTTTGACCAGTTTCGCCAGCTGTAAAGCGTTCCCAAGCTGGACGGAATAGGGGTTGCTTATACCCACGATCCGAGGCTGTTCCTCTACAATACGTTGTTCCAGTTCATCCCAGGGTATGCCGATATTGTACCCGTCATCCTGGGGGTATACCGTACCCAGCTGTCCGTCTATTATCGACACCGGCAAACTGTTTTCTTCCATGACAGCGGCAATATAAAGAATTCCCAGCGGCAGGCCGATTTCCGGGGACATCCCGTGTTCCCGAAAATTGGCGGGGGGCCGTATAAGCAGTGTTTTCACTTACCTCTCCTTAAATCGTCACCGGCATCCCGTCCAATTTCAGACAGCTCAATGCCGAATCCCAATCATCTTTGCCTCAAGGATATACCTTTACAAACAAATAAGCCAAGAGGAATCTTCCCCGAATCACACACCTCTAAACAGGTACTGCCCGAACTTTGCTCAAATTCACACTGTACCCGGAGGACCGGGGTTCCCGCGGAATGCCGGGTGCGTCATTTTGCCCCATTCTCTTCGGTTCGTTTTTCTGCTATTAATAAAATCTCCTTTTTTTATCAGTCCATTTTATTTTTCAGTATGAAAACAGATAAAAGTAGCGTACTATCTTATTTTTCCAAAAAAACGTAAAAAAGGGGCTGAAAAATAACTTTTCACCATAATCTGTATCAAATCAACCACAAAAAAGGGGAGGGTAAGGCTATGTTAACGAAACAGAGATGTATGAGAATCATGCTGTTTGCAGTAGTATTCGTCAGTTGGGCATCAATAGCAGGGGCGTGGACCTTTAGTGCGGAGACATATGAGTATATCGGCCGTGGTCAGCTCAGCGGCACTGTATCCGGTGCCACCTATTATGCCAAAGCAGGTGTCGTCACCAACGACGCTGCTACAACCGCCGAGGTGTCAGTCGACTTATACTATGGCGCGTACACGGGTTTCTGGCAATGGAGTCCGGACCACGGGGTTAGATGGTTTAATATAGACCCGTCAGTAACGACCTGGACCCGTCCGGTAGAGAGCGGTGACAGTGTTTCGTTCAGAGTTCTTTTAACTGATGCAAACAATCTTGTCTTTCATATTTTATCGACTTCACCATATGGTGTCGCCGATGAAGACTTAGGGGATGCCTACTATTTCGCTTTTTCTCCGAATGCCTATTATTACAGTGACTTCAATACTCGTGAAGTTGGCATAAGCGGCTATGTAGCGGTTATAAAAGACGTACAGTAGCACCTCAACGCGGCTCCGAGGCATTTTGCCGGACCTTTCAGGGCCGTATCTGCCGGGGACGCGGAACCTTCAGAGAACGCGGAAAGATATCCGAATAACGATGCGTACGGGCCCACAGCCGGGCCCACCCGGATATCTTTCCGTTCAAAGCTTTCCATTTCCTGTTCATCTCTCCGCAGTTCAAGCTCTGAAAAAAAAATTACCGCACAGAGGAATGTATTTCGTAACAGTCCCTTGCTGGGCCATGATCAACTACGTTCCTTCTCCGGGCGTTTTTTTCCACGCGCCATCACCACCATCATCATCCACGCGAAGCCCGGAAGGAAGCATCCTGTCTGTTACAAGTTTTGCCATAATTCCGATATGGGCAATAAGTACAACATCGTAGGGCAGACGAAAACGG
>DRKH01000176.1 GCA_011051825.1 Desulfobulbus sp. | reverse complement strand
ATTAATCTGTTACACCGCAGAGCGGTATAACAAGAATACTCTTGCAGTACCGCTCTGCGGTGCTGCTTGGTTTCTCCCGGCGCACCGGGCACAATGAAGAATGAAAATTCCGATCTGCTCCAAGGTCCTCCGGTCACTTGCGGACAAGTTCCCAAGGACAGGATCACCAGCAGGAGTGTGCTCGTACGTTGTTGACATTGCAACATATTCCTGCAGGCAATACCGCCAAAGGCGGGAAACTTTAAACTAGGAACCCGAAACCCGGAACCCGGAACTCGAAACTCGGAACCCGAAACCCGGAACTCGAAACACTCTGTTTACAGATAAAAGAGGACAATTCCATGGCCGCAATTAAAAAACTGCTCAAACTCCTTATCCCCCTGCTGATCGTCGTTCTTCTGGTCGGCGGCGGGATTATGCTCCATAAAAAACGTGCGGCCAAGCTTGCCCATGTACCCCGTGAAGAGGTTGCACCATGGGCCCTGCATGTAGCTGCTGTCAGCGATGCACCGGTTGATTCCGGTTTTCCGGCCCTGGCCAGGGTCTCCACCCGTGAAGAGGTGACCATCATGGCCAGGATCTCCGGCAGAATCCTTGAGATGGGGCCTCGTGAAGGCGTCCGGGTCACAAAAGGCAGCCTGCTGGTCCGCATTGACACCCGGGAAATTGCCGACAAAATTCGATCACTGAAGGCCCAGCTTATTGCGGCCCGGGCGGAAACAACCAGGACCCGGGATGAACTGGAGCGGGAACGGAAACTGCTGAAAGACGGCGGCAGCAGCAAAAGTGCGGTGGAGTCACGACGGACCGCTGCGGTGGCTGCGGACCAGAGAGTCAAATCGCTTGAGCATGAAATCAACTCGCTCAAGGTGCAGAAGGGCTATGGTGTGATAAACTCACCTGCGGACGGCATTATTGCAAGCCGGCTGGCCGAACCCGGAGACATGGCAGTGCCCGGCCGCCCGCTGTACAAGATTACCTCAAGCGCGGGCGCCCTGGTCCAGGTTGAACTGCCCCAGGCCATCCTCCATGAGGTACGGCCCGGCACTCCCATGGTGCTCTATCATAACGGCCAGGAAGTCACCGTGCCCGTCAATCGGGTGTTCCCGACCGTTGACGCCCGCGCCCTGGGTTTTGTCGAGGCGGACCTCGAAACCATCCCCTTTGACCTGCCCAGCGGCAGCCGGACGGCCTGCAGGGTGATTCTCAAGCAGACCAAAGACGCCATCCGGGTTCCCTACGGCAGCCTGCTCTGCGGTGGCGACCAGACCAAATGCCGGGTTGCCCGGGTTAAAGAGCAGGAGAAAAAACATATCATCGACATGGTTCCGGTGACGGTACAGCTGAGGGGCCATGAAGGAATAGCGGTAACAGGAGAGCTGCAGGCAGGAGAGCTGGTTGTGGTTGCCCACCAGAGCGTGCTCCTGCAGCTTGCGGACGGGGATCCCGTAACCATTGCCAGGGGGGAGCAGCCATGAGTCCCATGGAAAAATTCCTCCGCTTTCCCCACGCCATTATTGCCGTTGCCCTGGTCGGGGTGGTCGCCGGTCTGCTGGCCTATGTCAGTCTGCCCATGAACCTGTTTCCTGATACCAACCGGCCCATGGTCTCGGTGGTAACCGAGTGGCCCGGGGCGGCGGCAAACGACGTGGCCACCGATGTGACCCATCCCATCGAGGTACGGCTTTCCGCCATTGACGGGGTCCGCCGGGTGACCTCCACCTCCAAGGATCAGGTCTCCGCCGTCCAGGTCGAGTTTGAATACGACAACGATATTGATACAGCGGCCAACAAGGTCATTACCGAGCTGCCCCGGGTACGGAGCCAGCTCCCCAAAGGGGTCCGGGACTCACTGATTTTCAAGATTACCGATGCCGCCCACCCGTTGATGGTCCTGGGGCTGACCTCGGCCGGGGCAACCGAGCTCGATTCTGCCCAGATCAGGCGACTGGCTGAAAATCAGCTCCGTGACCGGCTGCTTGCCATTCCCGGGGTTGCCGAGGCCGAGGTGTTCGGCGGTGATCGGATGGAGGTCTCGGTCGAACTGGATCGTAATCAACTGGAGGCCTACGGGATTACCCCGGCCGAGGTTGCCGGTGCGCTTATCGGCACCAATGTGTCCATTCCCACCGGCCTGGTCCATCGGGACGGCAACCGCTACCTGCTGACGGCCGAGGCCCTGGCCGCCGACCCGGAAGATATCGGCGCTATCATGGTGCCCATGGCCCATGGATCGTATGTGCGGGTCCGTGATCTGGGCACGGTCACCTGGGGCAAGGCCGATGCAACCTCGGTCTACCGGGGCAACGGCAAGCCGGCGGTTGCGGTCTCTCTATTGCGCAGTGAAAAAGGGCATGCCCGTGAGGTCATTGCCGTGATCAATCAACAGCTGCCAAAGATTAAAAAAGAATTTCCCATGCTCCATATCGAGGTCACCGATACTCAAGGGAGGCTCATCGACCTGACCGTGGATAACATGCTCAGCTCTCTGCGAGACGCGGTGATCATGACCCTGTGTGTTATCCTGCTCTTTTTAGGCAATACCAGGGCCTCGATCATCACGGCCATGTCTCTGCCCTTTACCTACGTGTTGACCTTTGCCTTCATGAAACTGCTGGGTTTTGAGTTCAACATGGTAACGTTGACCGCCATTATCATTGCCGTCGGTCTGCTGACCGATGATGCCATCGTGGTCATAGAAAATATTGAACGGCATATCCGCAAAACCGGCAAGGGCGGGCTGAAGGTTGCGGCCAAAGGTACCTCGGAGATCCTGCTTGCCGATACTGCCGGGACCTTGAGTGTTATTATCGTCCTGCTGCCGATCATGTTCATCGGCGGTTATGTCCAGACCGTACTCCGGCCCCTGACTGTTGTGCTGGCCGTATCGCTGGCCTCTTCCCTGATCGTTTCGGTGACCATTATTCCCCTGCTGGTGCCGATGATCCTCAAGCCCGGGGCACCGGATCCCATTGCCCGCCTGCTCAGTCCTTTTGAACGTTTTTTCCTTGACCCGCTCAGGGAGGCCTATATCAAGATGGTCGACTGGGGACTGGATCACCGATTGATCATCCTGCCGATTATTGCCGTCAGCCTCATCTCCGCCCGTCAGATGCCGCTCTTGGGCAAGGAACTGATGCCGCTCATGGATTCCGGTGTCATCTCCGTGACCTTTGAGGCCCAGCCCAACACCGATGATGATGAAATGAAGCGGCTGGCCGAGCAGGTGGAGCAGCAGATAAAGGCGGTGGTTCATGATGACTGGCTGCTGTCCATGTCCACTGTTATCGGCGCCGAGCCGGGGGTCAAATCATTTGGGGCCTCCAGACTGATGCAGCAGGGTAAGATCACCGTCAACATGGTGGACCGCTTCCAGCGTGACAAGACCATCTATGCCATCAACGACGAGATCCGCCAGCGGCTGAAAAAAATCCCCGGCCTGATCTCCTCCAATGTCGATGTGTTCGGGGCAACGCCGCTTTCCTCCATCCGTTCAACCGTGGACGTGATGATCAGCGGTCCGGACACCTCGGTGCTGGACAGGCTGGCCGACGAGGTCCTTACCCGGCTGAAAAACGTCAGGGGCCTGACCGGAACCGAGCGGACCTGGCAGGGCATGTCCCGGCGGATCAACCTGGACGTTGATCCGGCCAAGGCCCGGTTGTATGGCCTGACCGCAGAAGACGTGGCCCGCCAGGTTGCCGCAGCAGTCGGCGGAATACCGGGCGGTCTGTTGCGTATCACCGGGGAAAATCCCATCCCGATCCGGGTGCGTTATCAGCTTGACCAGCGTTCCGACATGGAACAACTCCAGGCCCTGTCCATCCGGACCCGGGACGGCAGAAATATTCCCCTGACCGCAGTGGCCGGACTTGAAACGGCCTTTGTGCCGACCGCTGAAACCCACCAGAGACTGGTACCCACGATCGATATCCTGGGCTACCGGGGTGATATTGCGGTCACCCATCTGCATGACAACGTCAAGGCGGCCCTGGCGGATCTGGAAATTCCCCGGGGCTATACCCTCAGCTACGAGGGTGAGATCAAGCAGATGAACGAATCATTCGGTCGGCTGGGCAAATCCCTGCTCCTTGGTCTGGCCTTTCTCTTCCTTATGCTGGCTATTGCGTTTCGGTCTTTTCTTGACCCCCTGGCCATCATGATCAGTCTGCCCATGGCCATCATCGGCGCGGCCTGGGCCATGATGCTGGCCGGAAAACATGGCTGCATGCCCTCGTTCATGGGTTTTATCCTGCTCATGGGTATTGTGGTCAACAACGGCATCCTGCTGGTTGATTTTGCCAAGATGGGTATGGCAAAAGGGCTTGACCTGCGTGCGGCCCTGCTTGATGCCGTACGCCACAGGACCCGTCCCATCCTGATGACGGCCGGGGCCTCGGCCGTGGGCATGATTCCCATTGCCCTGGAATGGGCGGTGGGGATTGAACGGCTCTCGCCCATGGCCGTGGTCGCCATCGGCGGGCTCATGGTCGGCACCTTTCTTACCCTGCTGGTGGTGCCCCTGCTGTTTTTTACCCTGGAAACCTGGCGCGTACGTTTTAATGGCTGGCTGCACAGCAAAACGGCATAATAGCGTGCAGGGTACAACCACGCCTTTGGATGTGAAATTTTACCCGGGATACACTGATGAACGCTGACAACAGTCGTCGGAATACCACAACAGCCGGAGACATTAAAAAAGCCTTTGAAAAAAACCTGTATCACCACATCGGCAAGCCGTTTCTGGCCGCAACGATGCAGGATTTTTATACCGCTCTGGCCTACACCGTTCGCACCCTCCTGCTGGATAAATATATTCATTCCATTGAGACCTACCTCAAGAAAGAGACCAGGGTGGTGGCCTACTTTTCCGCCGAATTTCTTGAAGGGCCGCATCTGATCAACAATATGCTCAACCTGGGCGTGCTGGAACAGGCGAGGGCGGCCATGACGGAACTGGGCCTGGATCTCGACCAACTTGCAGAACTCGAGGTCGAACCGGGCCTGGGCAACGGCGGCCTTGGACGGCTGGCCGCCTGCTACCTGGATTCATTGGCTACCCAGAAAATTCCGGCCATCGGCTATGGCCTGCGCTACGAACACGGCATGTTTGAGCAGCGGATTGAAAAGGGCGCTCAGGTCGAATATTCGGACAACTGGCTCCACTTTGGCAATCCCTGGGAGTTATACCGACCCGAACGAACGTTTAAAGTGCAGTATGGCGGTTCAACGGAAAGCTATACTGATTCCGATGGAAACTTTCGAGTTCGCTGGCATCCCGGCATGGTGGTAAAAGGGGTCCCCTATGACACCCCGATCCTCGGCTACCGGGTCAACAACTGTGTTCTGCTCAGACTATGGCGGGCAGAGGCAGCTCAGGGCTTTAACTTCCAGGATTTCAACCAGGGCGATTATTACGGTGCCGTCGAAAACAAGGTGCAGGCCGAAAACATCACCAAGGTCCTCTACCCCAATGATCAGAGCCAGGCCGGGAAACGCCTGCGGCTGGAACAGCAGTACTTCCTGGTCTCCTGTTCTCTGCAGGATCTGATTCATATGCACACGGTCATGAAAGGACTTGAGCTGACCGATCTGCATCGATCCATAGCGGCCCAGCTCAACGATACCCATCCCTCGCTGGCTATTCCGGAACTGATGCGGTTGCTGGTCGACGTACATCATATTCCCTGGGATACGGCTTGGGAAATCGTACAGAAAACCTTTTCCTACACCAATCACACCCTGCTGCCCGAGGCCCTGGAGAGATGGCAGCTCAGCTTATTTCAAAACCTGCTGCCCCGGCATTATGAAATTGTCTGTGAACTCAACCGTCGTTTTCTTGATCAGGTGCGGAAGCGTTTTCCGCTGGACAATGCATTGGTTGCCGACATGTCCCTGATTGAAGAGGGTGGAGAAAAATATGTCCGGATGGCCAATCTGGCCTGTCTCGGCTCCAGCCATATCAACGGAGTGGCCCGTTTGCATACCCAACTCCTCAAAAAACTGGTGCTCAGGGACTGTCACCGCTACTGGCCCGACAAGATTCTCAATATCACTAACGGCGTGACCCCGAGACGCTGGATAGGGGTCAGCAATCCCGGTCTGACCGCGCTCATCACCGAAGCTGTCGGCGAGGGTTGGTTGAGTGATCTGGAACAGCTCGCCGATCTGGAACCCTTTGCCGATGACAGCGGTTTTCAGGATAAATGGTACCAGGTAAAGCGGGCCCATAAAGAACAGGTGGCCGATTTGGCCTTGAAACGCTTTGATCTTGTTCTTGATCCCGATTCCATGTTCGATGTCCAGGTTAAACGCATTCATGAGTATAAACGACAGCACCTCAATATTCTCCATGTTATCGGTCTTTATCTGCGGCTGAAAAATGATCCGTCGTTTGACATGGTGCCCCGAACCATTGTCTTCGGCGGCAAGGCCGCACCCGGCTATTTCATGGCCAAGTTGATAATCAGGCTGATTAATTCCGTTGCCGAGGTGATCAACGCCGACCACGACACCAGGGACAGAATCAAGGTTGTTTTTCGTCCCAACTACAACGTGAAAATCGGTCAGATCGTCTATCCGATGGCTGACCTGTCCGAACAGATCTCCCTGGCCGGCATGGAGGCGTCAGGGACCGGAAATATGAAATTTGCCATGAACGGCGCCCTTACCATCGGCACCCTGGACGGGGCCAATGTTGAAATTCGCGAAGAGGTAGGGGAAGAGAATTTTTTCCTGTTCGGCCTGACCAGCGAGGAGGTCCTGGCCAGGAAAACAGCGGGCTATCGGCCTGCGGAATACTACGACCGCAATGAAGAACTCTGCGCCGTTTTTGACCTGCTGGCATCGGGCTGTTTTTCCCATGGTGATACCGAATTGTTCAGGCCTCTGCTTGAGGAACTGCAATCTCAGGACACCTACATGCTCTGTGCCGACTTTGCCTCCTATGTCGACTGTCAACGGAAAGTGGATGCGGCATATCGTGACCGCAAAACCTGGGTCAGCAAATCCATCCTCACGGTTGCAAGAACGGCAAAGTTTTCATCGGATCGGGCGATCCGGGAATACTGCCGGAACATCTGGCAGGTGGAGCCGGTGGAGGTTGTCCTGCCGACTTGATACTCATGGTGCAGAGTATCAGGCAATATGCTGCCCACAGAACGTGTCACAAGCAAAACCTGTCGCCGGATTGCATCTGCTTATACGGATCAACGAATCGAGCAAAGGCACGGTATGTATCAAAAATGATCATACCGATTCTTAAACTGCAATTAACCAGCAAAAAAAGGAGTCCCATGAAAAACATTTTCTATCATCTGTCGTCGGCCCTCATCTGTCTGACCCTT
>DRKH01000175.1 GCA_011051825.1 Desulfobulbus sp. | reverse complement strand
TAAACCAACATGTTCATTGCAGCGTCTTAGGAACAGAGATAAATAACGTGGACAATATCGTGCTCGGCTTTAGGTCGGGTTTGATCGATCTGATTGAACGAAACCGCAGACGTAGCAGGGCTACGATGAGGATTTCGTGATTGAAGAGCGGTCAAAGATGGCCTGAAGATGAGATGCAAGATGTTCAGGTTATTTAATTTCTATTCCTTAGTCTCAGGAACTCGGTAATGAAGACTCTCCCTGTTCATGAACGTAACGGTGGCACCTTTATAATCAATAGCACAATAACCAGTACCAGCCCAATGGAAATCAGTCCGAGGACCGGAAAAACAGAAGAAACACCCAGATTCTGTTCAACCAGACGCACGATCTGTACGGCAACGGCACCGACTCCGAAAGTTAATACAAATTTCATGCCGTAAGCAGATCCGTGCATGGCCGATGGTGTTAACCGGGCCACCAGTGTATTTTCAATGGGCTGCATTCCGAGCAGAAAAAATGAATGAAAGGTCGCCAGTAATATCAACGGGATATCCGTCACCAGTCCGATGCATAATGCCGCTGGTATTGTCAGCACATGAAAAACCAGGTAGCTCCAGCGCAGATCAAACCGTTCCCCGGCCCGGCCCCCTGCATATTGTCCCAGCATGCCGACAAGATACAGGCAGGAGGTAAGGCCCGTTGCCACAATATTTCCGGAGAGGTGTCCCCTGAACAGGCTGCTGAGCGATGCATGGATCCCTGTTCCACGGATTTCAAAAAGGGCCGGCAGGGTTACTGTCGCTCCCCGGTAGACAATACCTCCGAGCATCATTGCAACAAGGAGCACCGCAAAACTGCTCCAAGAGGCAAAATCATCTCGCCCTTCAGCGGTCTGTACCCCTTGATGGACAGGATGACTGCCAGTCTTCAACAGGAGAACAAGTCCAAACAGGTTGAGCAGACCCAGACCGATATAAACAGCCTGAGGACCCCGGAAATAATTTGTCAGCCCGGCCAGCACCGGGCCAAGGGCCAGGCCAAGATTACCAAACATACCATTATAGGCCATCCCGCGGGAAGTCTTTGAAACGCAACAGGCTATCCAGCCCAGACCGGCCGGATGATAAATACCCGAAAACAGCCCGATCCCTGCCAGAGCCCACTTCAAGGCCCCGGGAGAATCAATAAACAGGGCCGCGCCAAACCCGCATAGCCCGGCCCCCCCGTAAAAGAGAGCCAACAGAGGTCTGGCTCCGAACCTGTCGGCAAGACAGCCCCAGGGAAGAGCCGAAATACCCATGAGCAGATACATATAAAAGCCCAGTTGCAGGGTATCCGCCATGGGCAATCCCAATCTTGCGGAAAGCGGCAGCAGAATAGCCGGAAAAACCAGCATGTTGAAATGGGATAAAAAATGACCATAACAGGTCACTGAAAGTATGCTCCGATCATCGGCATTCATCACTGCATTCTCTGCTCCGTCAGAGGACCGTAAATGGATAAACCACCCGACTACAAACCGTACAGGCCGGGAAAAAGGACGATGGAGGTAAGGACCATAATCTGAATACAGATAAACGGAATCACGCCCCTGTAAATATCAACCGTACGCACCTCCGGCGGGCAGACACCTTTGAGGTAAAACAGGGAAAAACCAAAGGGAGGGGTTAGAAAGGAAGTCTGGAGGTTCATGGCGATGAGGATCGCAAACCACATGGGATTCAGGCCGATACTGTCAGCTATGGGCAGCAGGATGGGTACGACGATATATGATATTTCTATAAAATCAATAAAGAAACCAAGCAGCATGATTGTAAGCATGGAAAGAAGGAGAAAACCCCACTTATCCCCGGGAAGCGATGTCATGAGGTGTTCGACCAGAACATCGGCCCCGGTGTAGACGAAGACCATGGAAAAGGCGGTTGCCCCTATCAGGATGGCAAAAACCATGGCTGTAATTTTTACGGTTTCCAACGTTGATTCATGGATTATCCGCCAGCTGAGTTTTTTATACAAGGCCGCAAGAACAAGTGAACCCAGGGCTCCGACCGAAGCAGACTCGGTCGGGGTTGCCACTCCGGCAAAAATTGACCCGAGCACCATCACGATGAGGGTTAACGGCGGCAGAATTGCATACACAGCCCGTTTGACCGCTCCTTTCCGATGTGCATCGGAAACCGTAATCGCCGGAGCAAGCTCTGGTTTTAAAAATGCGATTACGAGGATGTAGGCAATGTAACAGCCGACCAGAACAAGACCGGGAGCCAGGGCCGCCTGGAACAGGTCACCCACAGGCAGCTGAAAGACATCTCCCAGGATAATCAGGACAATGGACGGCGGAATGATCTGGCCCAGGGTTCCCGAGGCACAGATCGTGCCGGTGGCCAGTTTTTTTGAATATCCATATTTCAACATGACCGGCAGAGAAATAACGCCCATGGCAACAACGGATGCGCCAACGACTCCGGTGGAGGCGGCCAGCAGGGAGCCGACCAGAACCGTGCTTATGGCCACCCCGCCTCGGACCTTGCCGAACAGAATGCCCATGGACTCAAGCAGTCGCTCGGCAAGTTCCGATTTCTGCAGGACGATCCCCATCAGGATAAACAGCGGGATCGCCATGAGGATGGTGTTGGTCATGATTGCATAGATGCGGAAAGGCATCATGGAAAACATGAGAAAAAACTCTTCGCCAACGCCTGAAAACGTCGGGTCGGGCAGCATTTCAATATAGGCGGCAATGGCCCCGAAAAACATGGCCACCGCACCAAAGGTAAAGGCAACCGGATAGCCGATGACCAGCAGAACAAGGGCGGCAAAAAACATCACTATTCCGGTCATTTTTCTGCCCTGTACAATCTGATATTCTGGAGAATGTAGCCAACTGCGCTGAGAAGGAGAAAACCGAACGACAGGGGAATCATGCCCTTGATCAGCCACCGACAGGGTAACCCGCCTGGATCTTCGGAAATCTCACTGATATCCCATGCATCTCGAACAAACTCAAAGGAACCGAAAAATATCAGCAGCGCCACCGGAATAAGAAAAAAAATCGTCCCGCATATATTCACAACCGCCTTTTTTTTCGGGCTGAACTGATCATAGAGGAAGTCAACCCGGACATGTCCTTCATCTTTCAAGGCCACTGAGACCCCAAATAAAATGATCACTGAAAACAGATGCCATTCCATTTCCTGCATGCCGACGGAACTGTTATGAAATGCATAGCGCATCAATACATCAAAGGACACATTGAGCACCATCAGCAACAGGAGGATACTGGTCAGCATCCCGACGAGATCAACGGCTTTTGCTATACTTTTCTCAAGTGCACTCAACATAATGTGTAACTATTCAGAGGGGTGAACGATTTATACAATACTGAAAAACAGCTTTTAACAAAAATCTGCCGAAAACAACCAACAACCTGAACATCTCTCTTAACAAGGCCGGCAAAGGCAAAAAAGGCCCTGTCAAAAACAGCTTCTCTTTTTTTGACAGGGCCGGGGCGGGGAGCAATGCAACAGAGGTTTACTTTGTTACCTCCTCGCAGGTCTTGATATAATTATACTCGGAAATGATAGTCCACTGGCGGGCCTTTTTCATAAAAGCACGCTGGGAATCCAGTATGGTCTTGAACTGCTTATCTTTTGCAGCGTATCCGTCAAGAATTTCATCGGTGGCCTTTTTCATGGCCTTCAGTACCGGAACAGGAAAAGTTTTGACTTTGATATTGGGATATTCGGTTTTCATCTTGGCCCAGGCATTGGCGGAATCTGCAAAATTTTCCGAACGCATATCAGCAGCCGTCGCCTTCATGGCAACCTGCAGCATCTCTTTATACTCAGGCGGCAGTTTGTCATAGGCCCGTTTATTAATGAGAAACTGCATCTCGGATGCAGGCTCATGCCAGCCGGTATAATAATATGGTGCGATTTTATGGAAACCCATTTTTATATCCATTCCCGGGCCGACCCACTCCAACGCATCAATGGTGCCGCGGTCCAGAGAGGTGTACAGTTCACCGGCAGGTATATTGGTTACATTGACGCCGAGTTTAGCGAAGACCTCGCCGGCAAGGCCCGGGATTCGCATTTTCAAACCTTTCAGGTCGGCAAGCGAGTTGATCTCTTTCTTGAACCAGCCACCCATCTGTACACCGGTATTGCCACCCGGATAGCTGTATACTTTGAATTTTTCGTAGGCCTTTTCCATCAGCTTCATGCCGCCATCATAATAAAACCAGGCATACTGCTCTGTTGCGGTCATGCCAAAGGGGACGGTCGTAAAAAACACCAGACTGATATCCTTTCCCTTCCAGTAATAGGAGGCACTGTGACCCATCTGATATTGTCCCCCTTTAACCATATCCAGGATACCCAGAGGAGCTTTGTGTTTTTCCTTGCCTTCGACTTTAATTATAAACTTCCCCCCACTCATCTCTTCGACCATCTTGGCCAGTTTAATCGGCGGCGAGGCCAGTGGGGTCAGGGTTGAAGGCCAGGTCATGGCCAGTTTCCATTTAACGGTTTTTGCCGCCAGCGCCGGCAGGGCTGTAAAGACGACCAACAGAAGAGCAACCAGTAATTTTGAAACGGGTTTCATGACTTCGACGTCCTCCATTTTTTTACCTGCTTACATACCAAGCTCAACTTTACCAAAATCAGGGAAAACACCGCGTACGGAGACAGCCTGTAGAACCCTCCGAATTCGTCATAAATCCGGAGGGTTCATAATGCTTTTTTATATTGAGCGATGCTCCCCTTGTCTCGGGTTGAAGATTGCGGGTAATCAGGTTTTTTTAAGATGCATAAAAAAAAATGTCCTTGTCCGGAAGCTCCTGCAAGGGGCAACCGGTATGAGTCAGGATTTGTCCCCGGTAAAAAACTCCTCAGCCAGATCCACATCCTTTTTGGATCCGATAATCAGCGGAACCCGCTGGTGGAGGCTTGTAGGTTCAATATCCAGAATCCTGCGTCCGTCATCGGTAATGGCACGCCCTCCGGCCTGTTCCACCACCATGGCCAGGGGGGCGGCCTCATAGAGTAAACGCAGCTTTCCTTCCGGTTTATCCGTACTCTTTCTGTCCCTGGCATAGAGAAAGATACCGCCTTTGATCAGGTTGCGGTGAAAATCGGCAACCAGTGACCCGATATAACGCAAGCTCAGTGGCCTGCCGCTGTCCGGGTCAATTTCCTTGACATAGTCTATATAGTTGCGGGTCGCATCAAACCAGTAATTGGTATAGGCTTCATTGACACTGTAATACTGTGAAACCTCCGGAATTTTGATATCAGGGTGAGAAAGAAAAAACTCACCGACACTGGGGTCCAGCGTAAAACCGTGAACGCCGTCACCGGTGGTATACACCATTACGGTGGAAGAACCGTATATGATATAGCCGGCGGCAACCTGACGACTCCCCTTCTGCAACAGATCCTCGGCCGTTCCCTGCTTACCGGTACTTATCCGCCGATGAACAGAAAATATAGTGCCTATACTGACGTTGACATCAATATTGGAAGAACCGTCAAGCGGATCAAAGGCGACCGTATACTTGCCCTCGTATCCGTCAAGAACCGGGATAATTCCTTCTTCTTCTTCCGAGGCCATGACACAGATATATCCGCACTGTTCCATGCGCCGCTTAATGGTCTGGTTGGCAAAGACGTCAAGTTTCTGGACGTCCTCACCCTGGATATTGGTCTTACCCGACTGTCCGAGGATGTCGGCCAGACCGGCCATATTAACCTCCGCACTGATGATTTTTCCGGCAACGATCAACTCGTTGAGCAGACCGGTCAGTTCACCGGTCGCCTCAGGATACAGCAGCTGGCTGTCCATGATCTGACGGCTGACGGTTATCCCCTTTCTCTTTGCCATAAACTACTCCCTGTTCTTCTCTTCCTTTTTGAGTTGAGCCTCTTCCTTTTCGAGTTGAGCCATTAGTGTCTTACCTCTGAACTTCTGCATTAAAAAACAAGGGGGATCCACTTCACTCTCCCTGGACACTGTGCAGGTTGGGTTAAGCGGCTTTTCATGCTCCACGGTTGTTGGGTTCGCCGACGCCGAAAACCCTCAACATATTGAGTTTGCAGGAAATAAGCGAACCCAACATAATGAAGAGGAAGCTGCTCGCTTAACCCAACCTACGTATTTTGCATTTAGGAGAGCAAAGTGGATACCCCCTAAAAACAATTATATGGATGCTTTGAAAAAGCAGGTTTTTTGTTCATGATCAAGATTTGTTCAAAGGTTTCCAGTTGCGAATAAGCGTAACCAGGGTCCTGGTGGCGATTCCGGACGGGCCTTTGGGCACATACGATTTTTCTGTAAACCCCCAGGCCGTGCCGGCAATATCGCAGTGGGCCCAAGGGGTTTCGCCGACAAATTCCTGCAGATAGGCGGCAGCGGTTATGGTACCGGCCGGACGCCCACCGGTATTTTTGATATCAGCGACCTTGGATTCAATCTGTTTCGAATATTCCGGTCCCAGCGGCAGTCGCCAGAGTGGCTCACCGGTAGATTCACCGGCGGCCAGCAACCTCCCGGCCAGCGAATCGTTGTTGGCCAGCAGCCCGGTTTTATGATGACCAAGACCGATAATCACGGCCCCGGTCAGGGTGGCCAGATCGACAACCGCATCCGGGCCATAGGTTTTAATTCCATAGGCCAGAGCGTCGGCCAGGATAAGGCGCCCCTCTGCATCGGTATTAATAATCTCGGAAGTCTTGCCGCCGAAGTGGGTAATAATATCACCGGGTTTGACGGCTGCACCACCTGACATGTTGTCCGTAGCCGGGATCAGGGCAATCACGTTGACATTTGCCGGCTGCTCTTCACCGACAACCTGCATGGCGCTTATAACAGCAGCACCACCGCACATGTCATATTTCATATCCTCCATGCCGGCAGCCGGTTTGAGGCTGACACCACCGGAGTCAAAGGTCAGGCCCTTGCCGACAAGCATGAGGGTCGGATTTTTCTTATCGCTGATATATTCAAGGATAACCAGTTTCGGCGGGCTGGCCGAGCCCTGGTTAACCGCCAGGATACCGCCCATGCCCAGCTTTTTCATGGCAGGCTTTTCCAATACCCGGCACTTGATCCCATATCTTCGCTGCAGCTCTTTTCCAAATCGGGCAAACTTTTCCGGTGTCCAGACATTGCCGGGTTCATTGGCCATGTCACGGGCCCTGCAGGCGGCAACAGCGGTTACCAGCCCTCTTTTTGCCCCCCGCCTCAGGGAAGAGGCGGAATCCGAGCCGGTCAGGTAAAATTTCCGTACCGGTTCAGGCCTGTCCTTATCCTCTTTTTTATAACGGTCAAAGGAATAATTTCCCAGGACAAGGCCTTCACTCATGGCTTCCGCCGTATCAGCCGCATTGATTTCTTGCATCTGCGGCAGAATTTCTTTCATCTGCGGCAGTATTTCTTTCATCTGCGGCAGAACAACCAGCACTTTTGCCGCCTTACACTTACGAGCCGAACCGGCTACCGTCCCACCGGCAAGACGCAGCTGCTCACGAACCTCATCAACGTTCTCCTTAGCCTCTCCAAGGCCGACAATCAGAATTCGAGCGGCTGCAGGCCTGGTGCCGTGACCGTGGCCGAGAAGATCCGAATACAAGAGAACGGTTTCTCCGGACTTGGCTCTGAAATCGCCGGATTTCCAGAGCGATTTAACGACTTTTCTTACACTCTCCGCACAGATCGGCATTTTATCCTTACGCCGGACGGCACAATAGACCAGGAGATCACTCCTGAACTTTTCCGGTTTTTTAGCGGTAATCGAAATCATATATTCGGTCCTTTGCTCAGGCTGTTTCTCTTTCTTTGCCGAGCTGATCGCTCCTGACGGAGATTTTAACAAAGAGGCAACTGTTCAGGAGCGCCCTCCACCTGAACAGGTACAAAAAAAAATTACAGAAAAATTACAGAAAAAAAGAACTCATGTCCAACATCAATACACCATCATGGATACAAGCTCAATTGGCAAGTCATCATTTTTACGGTAAGCTATACAAAAAACAGACTCTTGTAAAGGAGGTCACCTTTGTTCACCATACTCATTGTTTCAATCTGCAGCGCCATTCTCATTTCCGCCATGTGCAGCGTTTTTGAGGCGGTGCTGTACTCACTTTCCGCCAGTCAGGTTGAATTGATGCAGGACAGGCACCCGCGTCAGGCCGGCCTGATGCGGTCCATGAAGGAAAATATCGACCAGCCCATAACGGCTATTCTCACCTTAAACACCATCGCCAACACCATCGGGGCCGCCGTTGCCGGTGCTGCAGCCGTAGCCGTCTTCGGGCAGAACAGTCTGCTGTGGTTCTCCCTCTGTTTTACGCTGGCAATCCTCCTCTTTTCAGAAATTCTGCCCAAGACAATCGGGGTTGTCTATGCAAAACAACTCGGCCCGATAATAACCCTGCCGCTTCATGTCATGATCCTGGTCTTAAAACCGATTATCCTCTTCTGCCAGGCCATTACCCGGCTTATTCCCCAGCAGAATACCAGTGGCCAGGTTACCGCCGAAGAGCTGCAGACCATTGCCCGCCTCTCTCTCAAGTCCGGAGCCATTGAGCAGCAACAGGAAACCGTCATTGCCAACATTCTCAAGCTCAAAAACAAGACCGTCCGTCAGGTCATGACTCCGAGGACCGTTACCTTTATGCTGGACATGCATCTCAACATAGGTGAAGCAGCCCAGCTTGAAGAACAGTGGAGAATGCACAGCCGGGTACCTGTATTTGACAAGGAGCAGAACAATATTCAGGGGATTGTACTGAGTCGAGACGTGTTTATGGAGGCGGCGGAGAATAACTATACAGTGCTGCTCGCAGACATTATGCGCCCGGTCTATTTCATCCCGGAGACGGCCCCGCTCAACGCGGTTTTCATTGATTTTCTTGAACGACACCAACATCTGTTTGTGGTTGTCGACGAATACGGAAGCATAACCGGGGTCATCAGTATGGAGGACATTATTGAAGAAATTGTCGGCCGGGAAATTGTCGACGAATCAGATAAGGCACGCAACATGAGAGAGCTGGCCCGGCAGACCAGCAGGCTGTGGCAAAAGAAGATAAAACATGGTATACAGCGATAAATTTTTTCTTTCAATACTCAATCCAACCGGCCCAAGGATCTCTTCATGAAGCTCGGCTCAATCCTCCTGTTTTGTACCCTTCTCCTGCTGCCCTGTATGTTCAGCTCAACGGTATCCGCTGCGCAATGGTATGTAAAACCCAGTGCCGAAGTTCCGGTCAGACGCGGCCAGGGAACCGGCTATAAAATAGTTGCAGTGATCGAAGACGGGACCATGGTTACTCTTCTTGAAGAGAACAAGGACTGGGCAAAAGTTCAATTGAAGAGTGGAAAAGAGGGCTGGATACTTAAACGTTACCTGAGCAACGAAAAGCCGTTGAAAGAGCAGGTAACCGCCCTTTCGCTGACCAAAACCAAACTGAAGGAACAACTGGCCGCAACAAACGGCCGTTTGAGCGAACTGCTTCAGGCCCATAACAAAACGGAACAGGAACTCACCGACTGCATGGCTGAACGGGATACCATTAAAGCCGATTACCAGCGTCTGCAGCAGGACACCGCAGACGTTATTCTGACCAAGAAAAAACTGGTGGCAACAGAGCAGCAGCTCAAGGAACTCACCAGCCGCCTGACCAATCTCCAGCTTGAAAATACCGATCTGAAAAAAAGCTCCGCCCTGATCTGGTTTCTCATCGGTGCCGGAGTTCTGCTCACCGGCTGGTGCATCGGGCTGCTTACCGGCAAAAGAACCAAAAAACGGCGCAGCTCATTGCTGTAATCCGCTGCCGCCGCCAGTAGATTTCAGGTAACTGTTCAGGAGCACCCCATCTCTGCACGGTCAGGCCTGATTCACATAGGAATCACTATAGTTCACAGGCCTGACTGCACAGATATGGAGCACTCCTGAACAGTTACAGGTGGTGGTAGGGCTAGTTCTCTGCCC
>DRKH01000174.1 GCA_011051825.1 Desulfobulbus sp. | reverse complement strand
GTACAATAATCGGCCCGACCGAATCTGGAACAACAATCTATGAGCACACAAAAAATCGTCCTTGCCTACTCCGGTGGACTTGACACCTCGGTGATCCTGAAATGGCTGGCGGAAGAATACGGCTGCCCGGTCATTGCCTATGCCGCCGACGTTGGCCAGCATGAAGACTGGGATGCGGTCCGGGCAAAGGGCATGGCCACCGGCGCGGAAAAGGTCATTATCTCCGACCTGCGGGAAGAATTTGTCCGTGATTATATCTTTCCAGCCTTTCGCGCCAATGCCATCTATGAGGGCTCCTATTTACTGGGAACCTCTCTGGCCCGACCTATTATCGCCAAAGAACAGGTTCGGATCGCCGAACAGGAAGGAGCCGACTCGGTCAGTCACGGAGCCACCGGCAAGGGCAATGATCAGGTTCGCTTTGAACTGACCTACCTTGCCCTGAACCCGAGACTGCAGATCATTGCTCCCTGGCGGATCTGGGACCTTAACTCCCGCAAGAAGCTGGTCGCCTTTGCCAAAGAGCACGATATTCCGGTGCCGGTGACCAAAAAGAATCCCTATAGTTCGGACGAAAACCTGCTTCATATCAGTTTTGAAGGCGGTATTCTGGAGGACCCCTGGAACGAACCGGACGAGGAGATGTTCAAACTCTCGGTTTCTCCGGAAAAGGCACCGGATACGCCGACCTATATTGAGATGGAGTTCGAGCACGGTACACCGGTGGCCATTGACGGCGAGCGGCTCGGGCCGGTTGAGTTGATGACCCGGCTCAATACCCTGGGCGGACAGAACGCAATCGGCCGCCTGGACATGGTGGAAAACCGATTTGTCGGCATGAAATCACGGGGAGTCTATGAGACCCCGGGCGGCACCATCCTCCGCATTGCCCATCGCGACCTGGAGACCATCACCCTGGACCGGGAAGTGCTCGATATTCGTGACTCACTGGTGCCCCGCTACTCCAAGCTGATCTACAATGGTTTCTGGTTCTCACCCGAAATGCAGCTGTTGCAGAAAACCATGGATGATGCCCAGCAGCCGGTGAACGGCGTTGTCCGTCTCAAGCTCTACAAGGGCAACTGTATTCCGGTGGGACGAAAATCCGACAACTCGCTGTATTCCGAGGCCTTTGCCACCTTTGAAGAGGATGCGGTCTATAATCAGAGTGATGCGGAAGGCTTTATCAAGCTCAACTCCCTGCGGCTGCAGATCCAGGCCTTAAATAGAAAATAACCGATGAGCGCACAGCAAGCCGACAGTTCAAAAAAACTCTGGGGTGGCCGTTTTTCCGAATCCACGGCAGCCTCCGTCGAATCCTTTACCGAGTCGATCAGCTATGACCGCCGTTTGTTCCGGCACGACATCATGGGCTCCAAGGCCCATGCCCGGATGCTGGCCCGACAGAACTTGATCACGGAAAAGGAACGGGATGCCATCCTGGCCGGGCTGACCGAAATCCAGGCCGAAATTGAGGCCGGAACTTTTCAGTTCAAACCCGAGCTTGAAGATATTCACATGAATATCGAAAAGACGCTGACCGACCGCATCGGTGCGGCCGGTGCCAAGCTCCACACCGCCCGCAGCCGCAACGATCAGGTCTCCCTGGACCTTCGGCTCTATCTCCGTGATGAGGCTCAGGAGCTTGACCGGCTGCTCAAAGAGGTCCAGAAGGGCTTTGTCGGTCTGGCCCGCAAGTACCTGGGCGCAATCATGCCCGGCTACACCCACATGCAGCGGGCCCAGCCGGTACTGCTGTCCCATCACCTGCTGGCCTATTTTGAAATGTTTGCCCGTGACCGCGGCAGAATTGCCGACGCTGCCCGCCGGATGAACCTCTCGCCTCTGGGCGCTGCGGCCATGGCCGGAACCGGCCTGCCCATAGACCGGGAATCGGTGGCGGAAGAACTGGGCTTTGACGGGGTTACGGCCAACTCCATGGATACCTCCGGAGACCGGGACTTTGCCCTGGAGTTGCTGTTTGCCTTAAGTGTGATCCAGCTCCACCTCAGCCGGCTGGCCGAGGAACTGGTGCTCTGGTCGAGCAAGGAATTTGAATTTGTCGAGATCGGGGATCGATACTGTACCGGCTCATCAATTATGCCCCAGAAGAAAAACCCGGATATTCCCGAACTGATCCGGGGCAAATCCGGGCGGGTGATCGGTGATCTGATGTCGCTCTTGATGACGGTCAAGGGCTTGCCCCTGACCTATAACCGGGACCTGCAGGAAGACAAAGAACCGGTTTTCGACGCCCTGGACACGGTCAAGGCCGGGCTGGCCATCACCTCGGAACTGCTCACAAACACCGCCTTCAGGACCGACCGCCTCCAGCAGGCGACCATCGGCGGTTTCATGACCGCCACCGACCTTGCCGACTACCTTGTTCTCAAAGATATGCCCTTTCGCGAGGCCCATGGCGTTGTCGGCAGGGTGGTTGCACTCTGCCAGCAGCGAGACATTGAGCTGGCGGACCTGCCCCTTGCTGAGCTGCAGGAGTTTTCCGCCGTCATTGAAAACGATGTTTTCGAGATCCTCTCGGTCAAGGGGTCGGTCAACAGCCGGATTTCCACCGGGGGAACCGCAGAAAGCCAGGTTACACGGGCCCTGGAACGGGCCGAACAACAACTGGGAATAAGAGAATGATCCGATTGAAAAGCCCCTTCGCCCTGATCCTTTCCCTGGCAGCCGCCGTCCTTGTTGTCTCCCTTGGCGGCTGCGGGTATAAAGACAGACCGGTCCCGCCGCAGCAGGTGATCCCCAGGCCGATAACCGATCTTCGTTATCAGCTCACCGATAAGGGGGTGACCCTGTTCTGGAGTTATCCGGTACAAACCATCACCGGTAGCGATATCAGCGAGATATCCGGTTTTGATGTCTACCGGGCCGTGATCCCTGCAGAGGACTACTGTGACTCCTGTCCGATCCCCTTCAGCCGCCCAATCAAGCTGCCCGGTGGTGCGGTTCCGGATAAAGGCAGGAAAACAGCCACCTATAAAGCCACGCTGCTTCGGCCCGGCAACATGTATTTTTTCAAGGTCCGGAGTACCGCCGGCTGGTGGGCGACGTCGAAAGATTCCAATATTGTTTCTTTCCTATGGAATATTCCGGCAATGGCCCCTGAAAATCTGCAGGCCCGGGTCGATGACGGGGTAATTACCCTCAGCTGGCAGCCGGTCACCAGGCACCGCGATGGTTCACCACTGAGTGAAACCGTCCTCTACCAGGTCTACCGTCGAATGGGTGGCGGTGCATTTCAACCACTTGGCAAACCGGTTAAAAAAACCGAATATGTCGACACTACACCGATCAACGGTAGAAAATATTTTTACAAGGTCCAGTCACTGTCCGTCTACGAACAGGCCACCGTCGGTGGAGGCGAGAGCAAGATCGTCCAGGCATCGTCAGTTGACCGTACCCCTCCGGCACCACCTGTGGGTGTACGCGGTGTCCGTACGGCTAAATCGATCAAGGTCTTCTGGGAACCGGTCAACGAGCGGGATTTGAAAGGCTATCGTGTCTATCGACGTCTGAGCGGACAAAAGAAAATTCAACTGGTCGGCGAGGTCAAAGCGCCGTATGTTATGTTTACCGATCAGACGCCGCCGACAGAAAATGTCCGTATTTTTTATTCGGTTTCGAGTATAGATACCCAGGAACCGGCCAATGAAAGTGTCCGCTCGCCCGAGGTCATGATTAAACAATAATGCGACTCTGATACCATGCATCATTTTCAATATAAAAACAACCACATGTACTGTGAGAACGTTGCAGTGGCCGATATTGCCGGCCAGGTGGGGACTCCGTTCTACCTGTACAGTGCAGCGACCCTGAAACGACATTTCAACGCCTTTGACAGCGGCTTTGATGGAATCAATCACCTGACCTGCTTTGCAGTCAAGGCCTGTTCCAATATTTCCATCCTGCACCAGTTTGCCGGCATGGGCGGCGGGGCGGACATTGTTTCGGGTGGAGAACTGTTCCGGGCAATGAAAGCCGGTATTCATCCCTCTAAAATTATCTATTCCGGGGTCGGTAAAACCGAAGCCGAGATGCGCGAGGCCCTGTACGCCGGAATCCTGCTCTTTAATGTGGAATCTTCCCAGGAGCTGGACCGGCTGCAGAAGGTGGCTGCCGAACTCGGCACCAGGGCCCCGGTCTCCTTCCGGATCAATCCCGACGTGGATCCGAAGACCCATGCCTACATCTCAACCGGACTGGCCAAAAACAAGTTCGGTATTCCGGTGGCCGAGGCCCTGCAGGAGTATATCCGTGCCCAGGCCATGGAAAACATTGAAGTTCTCGGAGTCAGTTGTCATATCGGTTCACAGCTGACCCAGGTAGAACCCTTTCTAGAGGCCCTGCGCAAGATCAAGATATTTGTCGGCCGCCTGCAGGCCGAGGGGATTGCCATTCAATATCTTGATCTCGGCGGCGGGGTCGGCATTACCTATGATGACGAAGAACCACCCCACCCCCATGTTTATGCCGAGGCGGTTATAGAAGAGATGCAGGGCATTGACTGTACCCTGATTCTGGAGCCGGGCCGGGTAATTGTCGGAAACGCCGGTATTCTGGTTACCGAAGTACAATATACCAAGGTGAACTCGGGCGGTGAGAACAAAAAGCGGTTTATTGTTGTCGATGCGGCCATGAATGACCTGACCCGGCCCAGCCTCTATGGCGCCTTTCATGAGATTCTACCCGTACGCGAAACCGGTCGCAAAAAACAGGAGGTCGACGTGGTCGGTCCTATCTGTGAAACCGGTGATTTTCTGGCTCGGGACCGCCTGCTGCCGGAAGCCCGTCAGGGTGACCTGCTGGCCGTCATGAGCTGCGGCGCCTACGGATTTACCATGTCCTCGAATTACAACTCCAGAACCCGAGTCGCTGAAGTACTTATCAGTGATGATCAGATCTATCAGATCCGCAGGCGAGAGGACTATGATGATCTAATCCGTGGTGAAATCCTGGTGGAGGTCCCATGAAGATAGCCCGTTTTCCCCTGCCCTTTGTCAAGATGAGCGGTACCGGCAACGACTTTATCCTTATCGATCACCGTGAGCCTGTCATCCACCCGGAGGCCATGGCCGAGTTTGCCCGTCTTGTCTGCCGGCGCAAATTTTCCGTCGGTGCCGATGGCCTGATTCTGATCGAGAACTCCGATACGGCCGATTTCAGCTGGAAGTTTTTCAATGCCGACGGATCGGTGGCGGAAATGTGCGGTAACGGTGCCCGATGCGCGGCCCGCTTTGCCTACATGCACGGCATTGCCCCGGCCCGGATGCGCTTTGAAACCATTGCCGGGATCATCGAAGCCAAGGTCTCCGACATCAATGTCTCCATCAAGATGACCTCGCCCAGGGATTTCAATCTGCATCGGGATATTGAAGTGGAGGGCGAAAAAATCACTCTCCATTCCGTGGACACCGGTGTGCCGCATGCGGTTATCTTTGTCGACGAAATCGATCAGGTGGACGTCTGCGCACAGGGCAGCCGTATCCGCCACCACCAGGCCTTTATGCCTGCCGGAACCAATGTCAACTTCATCGGCCGCCAAGGCGATGCCTTTAAAGTCCGGACCTATGAACGCGGGGTTGAAGACGAAACCCTGGCCTGCGGGACCGGTGCGGTTGCCGGTGCCCTGATGTCCGCTCTGCTGGAAGAGGCCGGGTCGCCGGTGGATATTATCACTTCCGGAGGCGACCGGCTGACCATCCTCTTTGATCTGCAGGATGGGCCAAAGGCTGAAAATGTCTTTCTCAAGGGTCCGGCCCATGTGGTCTACAAAGGTGAACTGACCAGCGAAGCACTCTTATAATCATTTCCCGGCGCCCCTGTGGCCCCGGGAAAAATTCGCAGCAAAACCGTGAAGAACGGCCGACTTTTAAAAAAATAAAAAATTTCCGGATTGGAGGAAATCATGAAACCCATTCAAGGTGCCATAACAGCAATTGTCACCCCCATGCTTGACGGTCAGGTCGACGAGCAGGGACTTGTTGACCTGATCGAATTCCAAATTGCCGGGGGAATCCACGGACTTGTTCCCTGCGGAACCACCGGTGAATCCGCAACCCTCAATTTTAATGAGCATAAACGGGTTATTGAACTGACGGTCAAAACGGTCAAAGGACGGGTTCCGGTCATAGCAGGTACCGGGGCCAACAATACCCTTGAGGCCATTGAGCTGAGTGCTTCGGCCAAGGCCAGCGGTGCCGACGCCACGTTGTCGGTGGTGCCCTATTACAACAAACCAAGTCAGGAAGGGCTCTATCAGCACTTCAAGGCCATCCACGATGCGGTTGACATCCCCATGGTGCTCTATAATGTGCCGAGCCGTACCGTGACCAATATGGAACCGGCGACTGTTGCCCGTCTGGCCGAACTGCCCGGGATTATCGGTATCAAGGAGGCCAGCGGCAGTTTAAACCAGATCAGCGATATTATCCGGCGCTGCCCAGGTGACTTTACTCTCCTGTCCGGTGACGACTTTACCTGCATGCCGACCACGCTTGTCGGCGGTAAAGGGGTAATTTCAGTGACCTCCAATATCGAACCCTCCGGCATGGCTGCCATGATGGAAGCCGCCCTTGCCGGTGACCTGAAAAAGGCCAACGAAATCCATTATCGCCTGTTCGGGCTCATGGGCACCATGTTCTGTTATTCCAGTCCGGCCCCGGCCAAAAAGGCCCTGGAGCTGATGGGCAAAATCAAGTCCGGTGAAGTCCGGTTGCCCATGACCCAGATGGATAAACCTTCTCTGGCCAGACTGACCGCTGAAATGAAGACGGTTGGATTGCTCTAAGGATTAGGCTAGGCATTAGGTATTAATGCCTTACAGCTCAATTCCTGTCATAAAAAAGAAAAGTATGATGCGATTTTATACTATTTTCATCGGGGTGGGGTGCATAGCTGTCAAGCTAAGGCGAATCCAGTAACATATCAGCAGGTTGTGTCACGTAGGAGCCCGCCACCGGCGGTCTACGCTTACCTGCGGGCGATTGGTGGCAGAAAAGATAAACCGGTTTTGTGTAGGGTGGGCACCGCCCACCAGAAAACCGCGAACAGACACCATAAGGTGGGCGGTGCCCACCCGGATTTTACTTTATCAAATCACTGGAGTTGCGGGCAAAGCCCGCCTCAGATAATCAGGCATTCTAACAAATGAT
>DRKH01000173.1 GCA_011051825.1 Desulfobulbus sp. | reverse complement strand
TATCGCCAGAAGTAACATTGAAATAAAGATCTGATAAAAAACACTAGAGCATGTGATCTGAGGATTGCATCAGGTATAGGTGCTGCTCGGTCAACACCGAAATTGGGGCTGTTCCTTTGAGGATACAGCCCCTTTTTTTTGTCGAACGTGCCGACTTTGACTTTTTCCTTTTACAGGGCCGTCAGCGTTCTCTGCAGGAGTGATAAGATCTCCGCCTCCGGTTTGTCCTGCTGAGGAGGAATACTTTGCATAAACGGATCCGGCCCCAGGGGATGACCGGTTTTTACCCTGATGAAGTCGGTAAGGTCCCGGCTGTTACCGTCGTTCCACCAGTTTTGCACTATACCGCTCGCCGCGATCCCCTGATACCATCTGTCACCACAGTTATCTTTTGGAGCCAGGCTTGCCGCCCGGCGGCTTGATTTTCCAGGCCTTTCATCGTTGACTCCCTTGGATGTGGGCTCACTGGGAACCGAAGTTTTTTTGATTCAGCCAAAGCTCAGCTGGTTCTGATCGGCGAGGGCATTAATTGCGTAGAATGATCAGGTACACGAAGACATCCCGCAGTCAGGTAAAGGAATGATGCTGCAGGACCAGGTCTGCGGTTGTATTGTTGAGATGGGAAAAATCGTAGATCAGCTCTTTTTTTCGCCGGCCGTTTGCATCGACCAGGTGGTTGTAAATATCAATAAACGGAATGTCACGCAGACGACAGTAGTCGGCCAGTTCCCTGTTTAATCTTTCGGTGTAGTCGGTGCGCTCTTCCCGGGAGGCCAGAAAGGGGTAGCAGAGCGTTTTTTTCCAGCGCCGGGCTTCCGGAGTGCTGAAGTTCCCGGTGGGGATCACGTTGAAGACATGAATATTGTTTCCCTGTCTGCGCAGGGCCTCGACATAGCCGGTATAGCGGTCGGCGGTGTTACGGATCAACTCACTGATCGGTATGCCGGTCTGTTGGTTCTTGTACTTGATATGAATACGGATATCCACCTCGCCAAAGACAAAGATCAGGTGGCGGTCGGGCAGGGCGTTGCTGATTTTTTGTATTTTTTTATCATGCCGGGGCAGGTTGAATGCTGTTTTACCGTCCAGCTTGTTGTGGCCGAACAGGACCGTTGAGTCGGCAATATCCGGATGGTTTTCAAAGCAGCGCAGGGAGTGTGAGTCTCCTATGGCAAAGATCCGTCTGTGCATGGCTGAAAAGAGGTGGGGATAGGGATGAGCAGCTGTTTCCTTTTTTGAGAGCTGTCAGGTGGCCTGCGTTTTAAGGACCGTGGAAATTTCCTCCTGGATAGCGGCAATGGTTGCAGCCGGATCCTCGGCATCGCGAATGGGGCGGCCGATAACCAGATGATCGGCCCCGTCCAGGATGGCCCGGCCCGGGGTGGCAATGCGTTGTTGATCATTGACTGCCGCATCCCGGGGGCGGATACCCGGGGTAACCATGGCGAAAGCAGAGCCGAGCTCCCGGCGTAATCCGGCTGCTTCCCGGGCAGAACAGACCAGGCCGTCACAGCCCAGGGCAAGGACCCTTCTGGCCCGCTCCATAACCAGCTGTTCAACCGTGCCCTGGTAGTTGAGCTCGGCCAGTTCCTGGCTGCCCATGGAGGTGAGGACGGTGACCGCCAGGATCCGTACTCCGGAATCTGCGGCCAGGGCGGCTTCAACCACCGGCCCATAACCGTGAACGGTGGCAAAGGTAATACCCCTTCCTCCAAACTGGGTAACCGCCAGACGAACCGTTGCCGGAATATCATAGAGCTTCAGATCCAGCATGACCTGGTTGCCGCGGCCGACAATGTGATCGACCACCGGCCAGCCCCCGGCGAGAAAGAGCTGCAGACCGACTTTAAAGAATTTTACCTGATCATCGATGCGGTCAACCCAGCTGAGGGCGTCCCGGGGATCGGCAAAATCAAGGGCAAAGATAATCCGCTGGTTCAGTGGTATTGTTTCCATTGCTCAGGCGCGGATCAGTTCTTCTTTGAGCATGTTGTCTGCAAAGTCGAGCACAAATTGGCGCTGGGCAGGGGTGGGCCAGGTTATGCAGGAGCAGTGCAGGTTGTTGGAACTCCGGATCAGAAATTCAAACCGGATCAGTTCTTTTTCCAGAATGACCGAGAAGTAAAAGGGGCCGCAGTCATCATGGCCCTGCTGCTCCTCCGACCAGAGATCTTGCGGTAATTCCAGAAAAAACGCCCCTTCAAGCCCGGCCGGTTTCAGGGTTCGTTTCAGGTAATGTTCCAGATTATCCCGTTCCAGAAAGGAAAGTTCGTCGATTAGATATTGTCGCATTTTTTTGTATTGTTCGTTTTTTTGTAACTATTCAGGTAGGGGCAGAAAACTAGCCCAACCACCACCTGTAACTGTTCAGGAGTGCTCCATATCTGTGCAGTCAGGCCTGTGAACTATAGTGAGTCCTATGTGAATCAGGCCTGACCGTGCAGAGAGGTAGATAAGCGCAGACTTCGAGCGTAGACTCCGTGGGGTGCTCCTGAACAGTTACGTTTTTTTTAGAGATAGTCTGCGGCCGGCGCCGACAGGTGACAGCCTTCGGACTTGGTCGGGGTGATGCGGCCGCCGAGAGCTCTGCCTTTAAGCCGTTTCACAGGTAAACGTTTACAATTTGGATGTAATGCCAAGGGCATGACATCCCGGTGAACGGTTACTTTCACAGTATAACTCAAACCAGTGTTGACTGCATCAATATACGGATTGTCTCTCTGTTCCGGATCTCCGGTCATGCCAATTTTTATTACAGATCAAGTCCGGTTGTATCTTCATTTAAGGTTTCGGCACCCTCTTCACGGACAACCACCATGTTTTCGAGCCGGATACCGCCCCAGTCGGGGAGGTATATACCGGGTTCAACAGTGACAATCATGCCGGGTTGGAGTTTTTTTCGACTGCGTGAGGAGAGCCTGGGTTCTTCATGGACGGCAAGGCCAACCCCGTGGCCCAGGGCGTGACCAAAGAATTCGCCGTAACCAGCCTCTTCAATGACCCGGCGGGCAGCCCGGTCGACTTCTCTGCAGCTTGCTCCTCCACGGATGGCTTCGGTGCCGGCTTTCTGGGCCCGGCGGACAATCCGTAACCGGTCAATATAGGTCTTGGTTGGCTTGCCGGCAATAAAAGTTCTGGTCATGTCCGAACAGTAACCGTCAAGGACCAGACCCATGTCGATCAGGACAAGGTCACCGGCCTGAAGAAGACGATCAGTGGGAACCGCATGGGGCTTGGCTGCATTGGTGCCAAAGGCGACAATGGTCTCAAAACTCGGCCGTTCAGCTCCGAGTTCATGCATGGTCAGCTCAATGGCCAGGGCGATCTCCCGCTCCGACATGCCGGGCTCAATGGTGTTGTAAACCAGCCCGAAAACCTGCTCATTACGCAGCACCGATTTCTTCAGGAGTTTGATCTCCTCTTCCGTTTTGATCAGACGCATCCGCTCAATCAGATCGGTGGTGGCAACACATTCAACCCCGGCTCCAGTCAGGGATTTTTTTAATTTTGCGGCAGTTGCATGGAGGATATAATGGCTTTCAAAGGCCAACCGTTCGACACCAAGTTTCGGCAGCAGTTTTTTGAGCAGCCCGGTCAGTCCTTTGGGATACAGTTCAATGGTAAAACCATTTGTTTCTTCTTCTGCCTGGAGCAGAAACCGTGAATCCGTAAGCAGATATGGACTGCCGGCGGCCGGTATGAGCAGGACGCCGGCGGTTTCGCCGATACCATGATCAGCAGCGGTATAGCCGCTCAGGAACCTGCGGTTATAGGGCTCGGTCACCAGAAGAGCATCAAGTTTCTTTCGTTTGATTCGTTTTTGCAGCAGGGCGATCCGATTCCGGGTGTCAGGCATTATCAAATCCCCAACCGTTGCTTGAGCTGTTCCCGGTGTTGGTTGAGCGCCTGATTGTACTGACTGTCCAGCTCGGCTTCGAGTCTTGCCCATTCCTCTTTAAATTTGGGTTGCATGGTCGGGTCGATATTCAACCCCTCGGTTTGCCCGCCCATCTGCTGGGCCATGGCCTGTTCATATTGCATACGGACCTGTTCTTCAAGTTGGCCGCGCAACTGCTCCCGGTGTTGCCTGTACTGACCGATAATGTGCTGCATGTCCTGGCATATAGAGGCAATGTCGCCGGCTCCACCGCCAAGGTCAAGCAGACCTCTGGCGGCCTGCTCCGTCCGTTCCTGGGCCTGTTCATCCCTGGGAAGAAAGAGGTTGCGCAACAGGGTCTCGGCCATGCCCTGACGAATGGCGGCCTGCCTGGCCGGTTCCTGCTCGGCAAGCAGTTTGGACGGGGCCTCACCTTTACCGTCCAGAAAGGCGGCGACAAGGTGCATTCCTTCTTTTTTTGCCGCATCCTGCTCAATTTCTTCACTGGTAGCCTTGCCCATACGGGCGGCCCGTTCCAGGACCAGTTCCATGGTCGACTTGATTTCAGCCATTTTTTTCTTTTAACCTCAAGGGGAGACGAAAATTTTTAATGTATCGCTTAGATACTGCGTTTTATCACGAAACTCAATACCATTGATTGGGTTTTTGAGAATGACTGTCAGCTACATTAGCCTTCAGTTCAGTAAAATAGTTGTTGACAACAGGGAGGAATTACCGATAAACAGATACTGCCTGTTCACTGGGGGTGCTTTGTGCAAAAGCTGAGAGAAGTGGAAAACTTCAACCCTTGGAACCTGATACGGTTAGTGCCGTCGTAGGGAAAGTGTATGAAGCATTCCGTTTTTTTCGTTCGTTCTTGCTTTACATCCCCATTCCCATACCGAAGTTCTTGCCTTTTCCGGGTTCCTTGTCCCCTTTCGGCCGCATTGTACTTTCCTGAATCCGTGACGGAAAACCAGTATATAACCGTGTAACATTACGTAATTCCAACACGTTGTCCGTTTGAAACAGTGCGGACCCACGTTTGCTGGAGGATCTATGAAAATACATCTGAATGGAAAACCGGTGGAGGTCCAGAGCCGCACCCTGGAGCTGCTTATTCCGGAGAGAGGCCTTCATCCCGATGCCCTGATTGTGGAACTCAACTCCAAGCTCATTAAAAAAGAAAACTGGGCGGAGACCATACTCAGGGAAGGGGATACCCTGGAACTGCTCAACTTTGTCGGAGGAGGATAAGTGGTTGCTTTACAAAAAGATACATTTTGTCTTGGTGATGTGGAATTGACCAGCCGTCTGCTTACCGGAACCGGTAAATTTGCCTCAAGAGACAGCATTCCCTCCATGCTGGAGGCCAGTGGCTCCGAGATGATCACGGTTGCCCTGCGGCGGGTTGACCCCGATGGAACCCGAAAAAATATCCTTGAGTATATCCCGGATTCCGTTCATCTCCTGGCCAATACCTCCGGGGCCAGAACCGCGCAGGAAGCGGTCCGCATTGCCAGGATTGCCCGCGAGGCCGGATGCGGCAGGTTTATCAAGATCGAGGTGATCACGGACATGAAATATCTGCTGCCGGATAACCATGAGACCCTTTTGGCCACCGAAACACTGGCAAAGGAAGGGTTTATCGTGCTGCCCTACATGATGCCCGACATCACGGTGAGCAGACAGCTCTCCGATGCCGGTGCGGCAGCGGTCATGCCCCTTGGTTCGCCCATCGGCACCAACCGGGGGCTTGAAATGAAGCCCATGCTGAAAAGAATCATTGCGGGCAGCAGCATTCCGGTGGTGGTGGATGCCGGTATCGGCAGACCCTCCCAGGCGGCCGAGGCCATGGAGATGGGCGCTGATGCGGTTCTGGTCAATACCGCCATCGCCACCAGTCAGGACCCGGTCATGGCCGGAAGATCTTTTGCCCTGGCGGTCAAGGCGGGAAGAATGGCCTATCTCGCCGAGATGGCGGAGCGAAAAGAATATGCTGACGCGTCTTCTCCTTTGACCGGCTTTTTAGGGGAGTGATGCAGTGTCTTTTTTAGATCTAATCGACCGGTTTGAGTCCTTTGATTTTGACGAATATTTTAATTCCGTTACCCCGGATGACATTGAAAAGACATTGAATCGGGATCACCTTGACTCCCGGGACCTGCTCAACCTGCTCTCCGATCAGGCACGCCCGTTTCTCGAGGAGATGGCCAGGAAGGCCGGCAGGGTGACCCATCAGTATTTCGGCAGGACCATCGGCCTGTACGCGCCCATGTATATTGCCGATTACTGCACCAACTACTGCACCTATTGCGGGTTCAGTGCTGCCGTTCGTTTTAAACGAACCAAGCTCTCACTCCCCGAGATTGAACGGGAAGCCCGGGCAATTGCCGCAACCGGTATCCGGCATATTCTCGTATTAACCGGAGAGGCACCGGCAAAAACACCGATGTCTTATCTGGTCGGCGCCGTTGAGATCCTGAAAAAGTATTTTTCATCCATTGCCCTGGAAATCTTTCCCATGGATGAAGGGGATTATCGGATTCTGAACCGGGCCGGGGCGGATTCGCTCACCGTCTACCAGGAGGTCTATGATCGGGAGGTGTATCGGGAGGTGCATCCCCGGGGAAGAAAAGCGGATTACGATTACAGACTGTTGACTCCTGAACGGGGCGCACGGGCCGGTTTCAGGGCCATTAATATCGGCACCCTGTTCGGCCTTGGTGAGCCGAAGTCCGAGGCCTTTTTTGCCGGCCTCCATGCCGGGTACCTGGAACGGGAGTTTCCGGAGGTGGAGATTTCTCTCTCTCTGCCGAGGATGACCAGGGCCAAGGGCGGCATTGAGCCTAAAAATATTCTCACCGATACCGGTTTTGTCCAGTGCATGCTGGCCTGGCGACTTTTCATGCCCCGGCTTGGGATCACGGTTTCCACCAGGGAATCGGCTGATTTTCGGGATCGGCTTATTCATCTGGGAGCGACACGGTTCTCGGCCGGATCGAAAACCGATGTGGGGGGCTATGCTGCAAAGCACAGTGATGCAACCCCCCAGTTTGAGATAACCGATGAACGAAGCGTGGACCAGGTGGCGGATATGATCCGGCAGAGCGGCTATCAGCCGGTATTCAAGGACTGGGAGATTGTGTGATTTTCGATCGCAAAGGGCGCTGATAGATGAAATATGATGGACTCGTAAAAAGGCAAAAATGCCATTTGCACAGGACGAAATTACAGGGTGATGCGTACTCTCCGCTGTCGGTTTCGTGGCTTTTTACGACACCGACAAATAGAGCTATAGGGCAGGTGAGATGAAGATCGGCATAGCCGGTATCGGCGGGATTGGATCAAACGTGGCCCGGCATCTTGCCCAGTCCCGGGTGCAGGCACTCAAAATTGTCGATTTTGACCGGGTGGAGGCCGCAAATCTCAACCGTCAGTTCTACTCCATGGCCCAGGTGGGGAAAAGAAAAACCGACAGCCTGGAGACCAACCTCAAGGGCATCTTTCCGGGGCTCAGCCTTGAAAAAATTGACCGGAAAATCGGGCCGGGTGACGCGGGCATGCTGTTTGGCGACTGTGACATCGTTGTTGAAGGGTTTGATGATAAGCATCTGAAAAAAATGCTCCTGGAAGAGCTTGCCGAAACCGGAATACCCGTGGTCTCGGCCTCCGGAATTGCCGGTCCGGACATGGACGCCGTGAAGATCAGAACAATGGGCAACTGCCATATTGTCGGCGATTTCGTCTCGGACCAGAGGGATTTTCCCCTGTTTCCACCCAAAATCGCCATGGTGGCCTCGATGATGGCCGCAATTGTTTTACGACATCTACAGGACGATACAGATGAATGATGCAAGAATTCTCGACG
>DRKH01000172.1 GCA_011051825.1 Desulfobulbus sp. | reverse complement strand
TCTTGCGGTATAATGCGGCTCACCCGGCCAATGAGTTCACCGGAAACCGGTGCCCCGGCCATGAGAATCTTTCTGACCGGCAGCACAATTTTATGCTCCAGGCAGTATCGACTGACCACATTCCAGATGGCCGGTGAACCGAAGGAATAGGTCACCTGTTCATCCAGCAGAGTGCGGATGAATTTATGCGGATCAACCTGAGCCGGTCTGCTCGGATCCATGTCCGGGATCACCGCCCGAGCACCAAGGGCAGTCGAAAACAGGGCAAAAAGCGGAAAGGCAGGTTGGTCCACCTCACCTGGTCCTATCCGGTAATACTCTCGGATGAGTTTAAGCTGGGCGTGAAAAATACCGTGGGTATACTGCACGCCCTTGGGCGGTCCGGTCGAACCGGTTGTAAAAATAATGGCCGCCGGATCGCTCTGCCCGGCAACAAAGGGTTGTGGAGCTCTTTCTGCTGCGGCAAGGCCGGCCAGAGCCTGTCCGAGCAAGCCGAAGAAAGAAGGGCCAACACAAATTCTCTTGCGCAGGGTCCGAAACGGAGCAGGAAAAATTCTGGAAAACAGGATGCCCTTAGGGATCCCGATGAGAATCTCCGGACGCACCGATTCAATGCAGCGGAGCAGATTTCGATAGCCCATACCGGGATCAATGAGGATGACTATCGCCCCGAGCTCAAAAAGGGCAAAACTGAGGCAGACAAACTCCATCGACGGACGGACCATGAGCATAACCCGGTCGCCGGGACAAATACCGGCAGCCGATAACCGGTCTGCAAAAGAAGTGGCGGTGTCGGCAAGATCCTGAAAGCTATACCTCGGATGTTTCCGGTTCTGCGGGTCAACCAGCGCGGTTTCATGCCCGCGAACAGCGGCAACTTCATACAGCTTTTCGGCAATATTGAAGTTCTTGTTATCCTTCTTATCCTTCTTATTTTTCTTATTTTTCTTATTTTTCTTATTTTTCTTATTCATGACAGTTGCGGAGAAAGGGGTCTACTTCCTTGACGATTTCAGAAAACGCATCTTCCAGCACATAATGTCCGGCATCCGGGAAATAACATGCCCGGGCACCAGGGAAACGTTGCCGCCACTGGTCATAGAACTGCCTGTTAAAACAGAAATCCTTACCGCCCCAGCAGATCAGCATCGGTTTATCCACCAGCTCTGCCAGCGAGGACTCCACCCCGGCCAGGGTCTGCCGGGAGGGATGATTCCGCTGCATGGGAATATCCTGGACAAACCGGTGGACAGCAACCCGGTTGGCCCAACTGTCATAGGGGGCAAGAAATCCGGCCGCCACCCGGCCGTCCATTTTCGTATTGACCGCCATCGAGACCGCCGGCCGGGCAAAACCGTTCAGCCCGCGGACCAGCAGGGCGCCGACAAGCGGCCAGCGGCAGAGGGCAATCCGCAAGGGAATGCGGGGCAGAAAAAATGCGGCGGTATTGAGGACCACAAGTCCGGCAACCCGTTCCGGATGCCGGCCGGCCCAGCCCATGCCGATCGCACCGCCCCAGTCGTGCACCACCAGCACACAACGCTCCACCTGTAGGTGATCCAGCAGCTGCTCCAGGTTGTCAATATGGTTCTGCAGCCTGTAGGGATAGTCCCGGGGCTTATCTGAAAATCCGCAGCCGAGATGATCCGGAGCAATGCAACGATACGCACTCCGCAGCTCCGTGATCAGGTTGCGATAGAGATAAGACCAGGACGGATTGCCGTGGATCATGACCACGGTCGGCCCGGTGCCCTCGTCAACATAGGCCATCCGGTGCGAACCAACGGCACAATATCTGGGGGTAAACGGATACTGACAGAGCGCTTTCACCAGTCAATCCCGAGCATGAGTGAGTTTATACCTGAACCGATGCCGAGGATCGCCCCCCGCTGACCGGGCTCAAGGGCTCCCTGCTCAATGCCCATGGCCAGGGTAATGGGCGCGGACACCGATCCCACATTACCAAGAAGAGGCAGGGTTTCGAAGTTTTTCCCTTCATCCAGCTGCAGGCGTTCAAATAAAAGCTGGGCATGGGCCCTGCCCACCTGATGACAGAAAAAACGATCAATGGATTCAGCGGACCAACCCAGCTCCTGCTGAAACGTCTGCCAGCACAGGGCCGCGGTTTCAACTCCCTTTTCCAGCAGCAGCTCGGAATCGGTGGACATCAGCGTCCCCTGCTCCGCGTTCTGTCCCCCCTGGCAGAGGTCATTATGATCGGTATGGGCACGGCAGCTGCCGCCAACCAGATAATGGCCGCAATCATGGACCTCTTTATCGGTCATGACCAGAGCGACGGCCCCGGAGCCAATGGTCAATGAGGCAAAAAGCGGTTTAATGGTTTTCCGGGTCAGGCTCAGATCGGTCAGCATGTGGGTGAGGGTGGATTCCAGCAGACCCTCGGCTGTTTCTCCGGCCACCACCAACCCGCTGGTCACCTGGCCCAGTTCGATCATGTTGGCCAGGGTAATCATACCATTGAGGAAACCAAGACAGGCATTGGAGATATCAAAGAGCTGACATTCGGGTGGCAGACCGAGACTGCGATGGACAAAGGCGGCGGTTGCCGGTTCCATCATGTCCCGGCTGACCGAGGTAAAGAGCAGGCAACCGATTTCTTCACGGGCAATCCCCGAAGAGTCAAGCGCCTTTTCACCTGCAAGGACGGCGGCCTGACTGGGCCGGGTCCCCGGGTTCCAGAACCTGCGGCTCTTGATACCGGTCATCAGTTCCAAGCGACCTTCTGGAAGTTTCAAACGGGAATAGACCGGGGCCAGACGGGCTTCAAGCTCAGCCGAGGTTCGTTCAATCGGCGGCAGCTCATAACCAAAACTCTGCAGGCAGACACGTGAATATTTCATGGAAACAGGGCGTAGGGGTTAGGGATCGGGGGTTGGCATTGCACTTCCCTGGTCCGTGAATTTACGGGGTACATACCGATGTTCAAGGTTTACCGGACACCTGAAAACCATTTGCCCAGGCAACAAGCAACGCGACCAGAGCAAGATCATCCATCACCCCGAGCACCGGGATCCACTCGGGAATCAAGTCATAGGGGGACACGACATAGAGCAGTCCTGCCCCCAGGAGCAGTTTCACATAGAGCGGGGTCTGGTGGTCCAGAAAAACAGCCACGGCATGACGCACCATGGTCACAACCCGGGGGAAAAACGTTTTCACTTATCCAACCACCCCGCTCACAATTTCCTTGTCAAAATAATTCATGCCCATCCCGGCGTCCACCACCAGACACTGACCGGTAATACCCGATGAACGGGGCGAGAGTAAAAAAGCCGCGGCATTGGCCGCCTCCGAGGTTTTCAGCGCTTTTTTACGCAGAACAGCCTTTTCCGCATAGAGATAGGAATCAATATATCCCGGGATACCTGCCGAAGCTGAAGTCTTGAGCAGGCTGGGGCAGACGGCATTAAAGCGAACCTGAGAAAAAGAGGAAAAACTCTTGGCCAGAAAACAGAGGGAAGACTCCAGGGC
>DRKH01000171.1 GCA_011051825.1 Desulfobulbus sp. | reverse complement strand
TTTTTTATGCCTGAATCCGCCGAGACGATTATATAATCGTGCACCCATCTGAACAGGTACATAGAATCTTTTTCCGACCGATTCCCGGATGCAGAAAGGATTCAACAGCAGGACAGCAGAATCAACGTAACTGGCCGCTGGTAAGCGGAGCCTCCGACAGCCCCCCCTCTATGCGGGCAGCCGCGACCGTGTGAAGAGGTAAGCGAGCCTGCGAGACTCCGGGTAAGCGAGGAACGAGACTCCGGGTAAGCGAGGGACAAGACTCCGTGCGGTGCCCCTGAACACTTACGAATCAACCGATTGTTCAAACACTGACCCCGCAATCGGCGTCGCCCCCTTTGAGTTTATACAGGCCATGGGACAAGGCAGGCAATACGGCCTCTATATTTTCCCGGGCCGCCTTTTCACTGCCCGGCAGATTGATAATCAAACTCTCCTTTCGTATCCCTGCTATTCCACGCGACCACACCGCCTGCACCGTTTTAGCCAGACTTGCCTGTCGCATGGCCTCGGAAAGACCGGGGACCTCCCGATCAATGACGGTTCTGGTTGCCTCCGGGGTCTGGTCACTGGGTGAGACCCCGGTTCCACCGGTGGTGATGATAAGGTCGACGTTTTCCTCATCCACCCACCGGCTCAAAGTGGTCCTGATCAGCGACTGGTTATCTGCAATAACCAGGTACAGGACGACAGTGTATCCTTCCAGACCGGAGAACAGCTCCTTGAGCATGGCGCCGCTGGTATCCTCACGTTCACCACGGGCCCCCTTATCACTCAAAGTGAGGACACCGACCGTATATTCCGTCATCATGCCTCACTGTTATGCTGGGCAATAATTTTTTCCGCAAGCTGAGACGGCACTTCCTCATAATGGGAAAACTGCACGGTAAACGATCCCCGGCCGCCGGTCATGGAGGTTAAATCCGGCGCATACAGAAGAATCTCCGCCTGGGGCACATGGGCTTTAACCACTTCATACTTCTCGGTCGCATCCATGCCCAGCACCTTGCCCCGCCGACTGTTCAGATCACCCATTACGTCGCCGACATGTTCCTTGTCGACCATGACTTCAAGCTCAAAGATAGGCTCGAGCAGGACCGGATCGGCATCTTCGACCCCCTTTTTAAAGGCCAGGGACCCGGCAATCTTAAAGGCCATTTCAGAAGAATCCACATTGTGGAAAGAACCGTCTATCAGGTTGATCTTGACATCAACAAAAGGGTATCCGGCAATAACACCTTTTTCCATGGCCTCGACAATACCCTTCTCGACGGCAGGACGATACTGCTGGGGAATAACGCCGCCGACAATGGAATCGACAAACTCAAAACCCTCACCCCTGGGCAGGGGCGACATCTCAATGGTACAGTCACCATACTGTCCACGACCACCGGATTGTTTTTTGTGTTTACCCTGAACCGTTACGCTGCTCTTGATGGTTTCCCGGTACGGCACCTTGGGCAGGCGCAGTTCCATTTCCACGCCGAACTTTCGCTTCATCTTGTCGCCGACGGCCTCAAGGTGAACCTGCCCCACCCCGGAGATCAGGACCTCATGGGTCTGCTGTTCCCGGGTCAGCTGCAGGGTAAGATCTTCGTCGAGCATGCGGGTAATCGAGGAAAACAGTTTTTCCTCATCACCTTTTTTGGCGCTGACCGCGTAGGAAATAACGGGCGACATGGGTTTTAGGCCGTCATAGATAACAGGATGGCTCTCATCACAGAGGGTGTCGCCGGTCACGGTTTCCTTGAGTTTGGCCACCGCAACGATCATCCCGGGCACGGCCTCTTCGACCTGCCTCTGCTCCTTGCCCTCCATGATAAACAGATGCCCGAACCGTTCACTTGTCTTCTTGTTGGCATTGTAGAACGTATCACCGGACAGGGTACCCGAATAGACACGAAAAATGGTTAACCGGCCGGCAAAAGGATCCGCCATGGTTTTGAAAACCAGGGCCGAGAAAGGTTCATCCGTCGAAGCCCTGCGTTCCACCAGCTCTCCAGCAGGATCGGTGCCGACCATGGCAGGACGTTGATCCGGAGAAGGCAGGACCTGGGCAATGGTGTCAAGCAATACGCCTGTTCCGGCGTTGTTCAGTGCGGCGACCGCGCAAACCGGAGCAATTTTTGCCTCTCGGACCGCAGCAGCCAGACCGGCCGTCAACTCTTCAGGACTGAGTTCACCCTCCTCAAGGAACTTCTCGATCAGATCGTCATCGGTTTCAGCCACATATTCCATCAGGTTTTCATGAAGGGTGGCGGCCTCATCCTGCATGTCTGCGGGGATCTCCCCCTTTGTGAGCTTGCCGCTTCCATCGGCATCGAAAAATAAAGCCGTATTGCCGGCTACATCGATAACACCTTCAAATCTGTCTTCCGCACCAATAGGCAAATAGAGAATAACCGGGTTCAGATTAAAATTCTCCTTGATCTCATCAACGGTTTTTTGAAAATTAGCCCGCTCACGATCCATCTTGGTGATACAGATCAGACAGGGGAGCTTACGCTGCTCGATAAAATCGACAAAACGCTCGGTCTGGCTTCGCACACCAAGAACTGCTCCAATGGTGAGAATGGCACTGTCGGCGACCTGAACGGCGAATTTTGTCTCATTGACGAAGTTGTCATCCCCGGGAGTATCACTGAGAAAAATCTCTTTTTTCTGCCAGCTCAGATGATGAAAGCCGGTACTGATCGTAACCTGTCGTTTAATTTCCTCCGGCTCAAAATCCATTACCGATGACCCGTCATCCACTTTACCCAGCCGGTTCACGGTTCCTGCGGTAAAAAGCAGCGCTTCCGCCAATGTGGTCTTGCCACTGTTGCCATGTCCGAGAATAACCGTATTCCTGATTTGTTGTACGTCCTGCATGAATACCTCCGGTAGAGCGGGTATGGTTAATCGAGTGACAGTCGCCATCAATATTGTTGCAAAGGTCGACGAATAGTTGTTTCGTTTTTGCAACAGGGATGGTAACCATCTGTTTACGAACGACAGTGAGTTCTTTATAGGTACGTATTCGGTCGGTAGCCCGGATTCGCCCGGTTCTGCGTGTTCGCACAGGGCTCAATAGAGCTCTCGGCAGGATCGGAGCCTCACCGGCTCACCAATACCTGAGCGAACCTGTGGCTGACGCCGTTTCGCTGTTATCCGAACATGTACGGCTCGTCAAAGAGGGCATTTCCGGGCAGCAACCCGAATGTCTACCTTTATATTCTCATTAACCTTGTAAAGTCAAGCTATAACCTGCTGAATGGCCACTCAGTCCCCTTGTCCGGAAACATCGAAAAAACCAAGTAGCTCCACCGGCAGGATAGCCCGTTCCGCGGGCGCGGTCAGTGGTGCGGTCATGTGCAGCCGGGTCCTCGGCCTGGTACGTGAACAGATCTTTGCCGGCATGTTTGGTGCCGGTTATGCCTATGACGCCTTTGTGGTCGCCTTTCGGATTCCCAATCTGCTGCGGGATCTCTTTGGCGAAGGCGCTCTCTCTGCGGCCTTTGTCACTGTGTTCTCCGACTATGAAACCAACCGCGGGGCGGAAGAAACCTGGCGTCTGGCCTCAACGGTCATCACTTTTTTTGCCATACTGCTCAGCCTGCTGACCCTTTTCGGCATCTACTTTGCCGAACCGATTGTTACCCTGCTGGCCCCTGATTTTTCCATGGTCGGTGGCAAAACGGAACTGACAACCCTGCTTACCAGGATCATGTTTCCCTTTCTGATATTTGTCGCCCTTTCAGCAGTGGTCATGGGGATACTCAACACCAAGGGAAGATTTTTTGTTCCTGCACTGTCTTCGGCCTTTTTCAACCTCGGCTCCATAATCGGCGGTGTCAGTCTGGCCATCCTGTTCCCCCGCCTGGGCTGGCCGGCCATTGCCGGAATGGCCTGGGGGACCCTGATCGGGGGGCTGTTGCAACTGCTGATCCAACTGCCTGCTCTTTTTAAAGTCGGCTGTACCTTTACCCCGCGGCTGAATCTGAAACACCCCGGACTCAAACGAATTCTTTTCCTCATGCTGCCTGCCACCATCGGCCTGTCAGCCACGCAAATAAATATTTTTGTCAACACCAACTTTGCCTCAAGCTGTGCCGAGGGATCGGTATCCTGGCTTAACTATGCCTTTCGCATGGTCCAACTGCCCATCGGCGTATTCGGAGTGGCCTTTTCCATAGCCGCCATGCCGGTACTGGCCCGCTGTGCGGCAAAAAAGGATATGGATGGCCTGCGCCGGACCTTTACCTCCTCTCTGCTGATGGTGTTCAGCCTGACTATCCCGGCCACCGCCGGTCTGGTTCTTCTGGCCCGGCCGATCATTCGCCTGATCTTTGAACATGGCGCATTTACCGCTCTGGACACAACCCAGACCGCTGCCGCCCTCACCTATTATGCCTATGGCCTGTTCGCCTATTCAGCAGTCAAGATCATGGTCCCGGTTTTTTACGCCTTAAACGATACGAAATATCCTGTAATCGGCAGTTTTCTGGCCGTGGCCGCAAATATAATCCTGATCACCCTGACCATTGATCAGTTCCAGCACAAGGCCATAGCCCTGTCTACCTCCTGCGTCATGATCCTGAACTTCTTCTTTCTCGGCAGCATACTGTACAAAAAACTCAATGGTTATTCACTGAGCACCCTTGGTTCCGGGCTTTCAAAGATCTTCCTGAGTACCACGCTGATGTCGGCCGGACTCTTTTGGCTTAGAGATCAAATATCCCCATATCTGCACGGTTCCATTGCCATCCAGCTGGTTCTGGTGTTTTTCCTCATCCTGGTCGGCGCGGTTCTCTACGGCGTGACCCTCCATTTCCTCAAGCTGCCGGAACTTGATCTCATTACCCAAAAAATACGTCAACGCCTGAAAAGATAACCGGAAACAGCATCCATCATGCCCGAAGGGCATAGCCGTCAAGCTAAGAATAAATGTCATTGGCGGAAGCAAAAAGTAGGGTGGGCATTGCCCACCAAAAAAAGCTGCTGAACCCCATGCACTCTATATGTAGCAACGTCCTTCCGGCGAAGCAGCTATTAGTACAACCCACTTTCTGCTGATGGGCGGTGCCCACCCTTATAGTTATTCCAAAAGGAAAAATAAAAGTGATTATAGTGTTGATTCAAAAGAATGCGTCTCTCCCCGTCACGAATGGCCCACCCTTACAAAACTGGTTGATCTTTTTGCCACCAAT
>DRKH01000170.1 GCA_011051825.1 Desulfobulbus sp. | reverse complement strand
GCCCAGCGCAGGAGTTCCGCCCGCATTGATGTTGACAGCAGGTGAACGGCGCTACCGAAGACAAAGAGAGCGGGCAGGGTGCCAAGGCCGAAGGCCAGCATAATCAGGCCGCCTGTAACAGGAGATCCCCTGCCGGCGGCAGCAAGGGCAATGGCATAGAGAAAACCGCAGGGCAGAAAGCCCATGATCAGGCCGACCGGAAATGCCGCAGTCATGGTCGGCAGCTGCCGGAGTCTGGTAACAGCTCCGGTCATGAGGGCCGTGGTCCCCGAGAGTTCAAGGCGAATAAGAGAAAGGCGTTTGAAAATCCCGGTTGTTCTCAGGCCGATGGCAATAACAAACAGGTCCGCCAGGATGAGAATTCCCTGCGACAGCAGGGAGAAGGTCTGGGTTTTGTTTAACAGTGAGCCCACCCAGCCGGCAAGAACACCGATACAGACATAGGTGGTCAGACGACCGGCATTGTAAAAGATGTGGAAAAAAATACCCTGTTTCCTTCCCTGTTTTGTCAGAGAGAGGGCTGTGACAATGGGGCCGCACATGCCGATGCAGTGGCCTGAACCAAGAAAAGCGGTGCTGAAGACAATACTGTAGATCGGATCAAACATTTTTCTCAAGTTCTTCGGTAGATGGGGTGAAACGTGACGTTTTCATGTCGTCGAAACGTGCACCCTGTCGGGTGGTGGAACATTCATGGCCTCTCTTCCGGCTCATCATCGTCGTCGAGCATTCTATATTTCGGCCGTTCAATATCATCATAATCGCCTTTCTTAACCGACCAGATAAAAACCAGCCAGGCCGCCGTACCCAGGCAGAGGGAAAGGACGATGAGGATGAGGATGGATTTAAACATTTTTTTTCCTCTTCGGTATTTTTTGATTCCGTGGTGCCTTGGTGTGATTTGCCCCCACGACTGGCTCCCGAGCCCGAAAACGTTTGAGGCGCAGTGAATTGGCGACAACACAGATAGAACTGCCGGCCATGGCCGCGGCCGCATAGACCGGCGCAAGGTGTCCGGTCGCGGCCAGCGGGATGGCCACCAGATTGTAGGAAAAGGCCCAGAACAGATTTTGCCGGATTACTCCAAGTGTCCTCTTTGCCAGCCGGATCGCTTCGGGCAGCTGGAGCAGATTATTATGGATCAAGACCAGATCGGAGGTCTCCAGGGCAACATCGGTGGAGCCGCCGAGTGCACAGCCGACATTCGCCGCCGACAGGGCAGGGGCGTCATTGACTCCGTCTCCGACCATCAGGACGTTTTCTTTTTTATCCCGCTGCTGTTGGACCCAGGCTGCTTTTTCTGCCGGACTCATGTCGGCAAGAATAGACTGAATGCCTGCAGATTGAGCAATCTTTTCCGCTGAAAGACGATGGTCGCCGGTCAAAAGAACGGTGTCCAGACCGAGGCGGGTAACCTCATTGATGGTTTCGCGTGCGCCGGGTCTGAGCCTGCTGTCGAGACAGATACATCCTTTGTACACTCCATCAAGAGCGACATGTACTTCGGTCAATGCGGTTGCGCTGCTGTTTTTCGGGATCGGGATGTGGTGCTCGTTGAAAAACAGCCGATTACCTGCCAGCAGAGGGCCGGTATCGGTATGCATGGACACTCCCCGGCCGGGAGTAATCGCAGGACTGCCGGGCTCGACAGGGATATTTTCCCGGCGTGCCTGCTGCAGGATGCTCCGGGCCAGCGGATGATTGGATCCGGACTCGACCCGGGCGGCAAGGGCAAGAAGTTCGCGATCCTGATTGTTAACGGCGTTGATGGCCACAACCTGGGGGAGCGAATCGGTCAGGGTGCCGGTCTTATCAAAACCGGCAACAGTCAGCCGGGCGGTTGCCTCAAGGGTATCGCCGCCACGAAACAGGATTCCCTGACCGGCGGCGACAGCAGTGGCAACCAGGATAGCGGTCGGGGTTGCCAGGCCGAGGGCGCAGGGACAGGCGACCACCAGGACTGAAATGGAGTACAGCAGCGGACTGACGGTGCCGGGACTGTGCAGACCCCAGTAGACGGCAGTTGCCAGGGCAATGAAAATGACAGCGGGAATAAAGATTCCGGCAACATGGTCTGCAATGCTCTGCACCGGGGCCTTTCTGTTCTGGGCCTCCTCAATCATGGCGGTTATCCGGGCCATGAACGAATTGGCGGCAGTCCTGGTGACCCGCACCCTGACCGTATTGGACAGATTCATTGAACCCGAGAGCAGGGGCTCGTTTTTCCGGCGCAGAACCGGCTGGGCCTCGCCGGTGAGCACGGATTCGTCAACTTCGGTTTCCGGATCCAGCAGTACGCCGTCCACCGGTAGCCGATCGCCCGGTCCCAGCAGGATTATATCGTCAAGCTGCAGCTGGCTGCTGGTGACCATGACCGTCTCTTCTCCCCTGAGCAGGCGGGCGGTATCCGGGACCAGATTCAACAGCTTGTCAATGCCGCTGCAGGCCTTTTTGCGGGCGCTGTTTTCAAAGATACGTCCGAGCAGGAGCAGGGTGATGATCATGGCCGATGTCTCGAAAAAGACCTCTCCTCCGGTCAGCATGGCTCCGAGACTATAGATGTATGCGGTCAGGACCCCCAGGGAGATGAGTAGATCCATGTTGGGTGTTTTGTTGACAAGACTGCGCCACGCACCCTGGAGAAAAGGTGCCCCGGAGAAAAAGACCACCGGAGTTGCCACCAGGGCGGCAAAATACTGCATGAGTTGTCTGGTTTCCTGGTCCATTCCGCTGAAATAACCACCATACAGGGCAATGGTATAGCCCATGAGCTGCATGGACAGGAAGGCCGCGGTCCCGAAACGGATGAGCAGGGATCTGCTCTCCTCTTCCTGCAGGGTGCGGGCACCATTTTTTGTGAACGGTTTAGGGATATATCCCAGCCTGGTAACGGTTTTGAAGATCCGGGCCGCAGAGGTCAGTTCCGGATCAAAACCAACCCGGCCCCGATGGGTGCCGTAATTGATGGTGGCGTCCTGGACTCCGGGTATCTTGCTCAAAATTGATTCGATAAGCCATATGCAGGCCGCACAGCGAATACCGGCGATGATAAATGAAATTTCCCGGCCGCCTTCGACTTCGGTGGTAAAGCTTTCCAGGTATGTATCATTGTAGATGGTTTCATAGGCGCCTTCCGGTATGCCCGGATCCTGCCAGGCCCTTTTCCGGTAGAAGGCATCAAGCCCGGAACCGGTGATAACGGCGTAGGCGCCACGGCAGCCCCGGCAGCAGAAATGCAGCTCCTTGCCATCGATCCGGCCAACCACCCGTTCCCCTTGCTGGATGGGCAGGTTGCAGTGGATACAGGTCTCGGGAGGAGGCATAATTCAGGCTGTGTCGGCACAGAGATAAAGTTTATACTTGAGTTCAGGTAATTCCGGGCGTCAACTTATTATAAGTTGAGCAGCAGCTGCCGGTTGAGTCGGGCACCTTGCCGTTCAAGTTCCAGGCGGGCCTGAATGGTGCCGTTGATATGGTCATTAAGGTGAACCCGGTAATGGCCCGAGGCGATTTCATCAAGGGGAATGCGGACGTTTTCGGCAGCGCCGGGGATTGCCAGATAGAGTGAACCGGTGGCGTCATCGACCGTGTCGCCCCGGCTGTCGGTGAGCAGGAATTCGATGATCTGTCCGTCAAGCCGGGTCTCCACGTTCCAGCCGAGGACCTCGGCCGCCCGTTTTTCAACCTGGCTGGTATTGTATTTCAGTCCCTTGCTGTAGTAGGCGGTATCGGTCACTCTGCTGCCGAGCCCGGCCGCCTGAAAGGCCGACCATGAGGAAAAAAGCAGAAAACTGCCAAGCAGGAGCAGGATCAGAGCCGGATAAATATTTTTTTTCTTTTTGCTATCGGTCATGCTGTTAACCCTCTTCAGTGGGTGAATGAAAACTGGAACTACCGTACGTATACAATGTTTCGGCATCGGTGACGGAAAACGATTCCGTAGTCGTCATTTTGTGACCAGTTGAACAGATCGACTTTTGCTGCGTTGATTATGTGTCACTTGAAAGCCGCCCTGTGGGGCGCTATCTGGCTGTTCCAATATACGCCTCGGCAACCGATACTTCCATTCCTTGTTGGTCGATCAGGATAAACTCGACGGTCCGGGCTTTATTATTTGGTGTCACCAGTACGAAATCAAGGCGCCGGTTTTCTCCCGGAGCCAGTTTGGCCCGTGTCGGTCCCTTGATCTGGAGGGGGGCACCGGATTTTTTCTGCCGGGCCTGCAGGCTGTAGACTGCTCTCTGCCGGCTGCGATTGTTGACCCAGGCATTAAAAAAAGTTGCGATCCGGCCCCTGCTCAGTGTTCGTGGCGAGGCGGTGTGCGAGACCGAAACCTTGAGTGATGCGACCGGACGGTCGACCAGGGCTATGCCGAGTATGGTCAGCAGGACAAGTAATGCCACAGCGGGAAGAAGGACTCGCGGGTTAAACAGGCCCTTTGCGCCCTCTCCATGCTGGCCGAAAGTGTAGCGGATCAGACCCGGTTTGCCCTGCCGGGCCATGACCCGGCGGCAGGCGTCAAGGCAGCGTCCGCAGTTGGTGCATTCCACCTGGTATCCCCGGCGGATGTCGATTTCCATGGGACAGATTCGAACGCAGGAACCGCATTCAATACACTGTTCCCGTTTGTTTTCAGGAAGGTGCAGGGTCAGGGTTGCCTTATCGACAAGGGCGGTCTGAAAACGGCCGTAGGGACAGAAGTCGCTGCACATCAGCCGGCGGACAACGGCCAGGTCGAAATAGACCAGCAGTGCGATGACAGAGAATGTTATCCAGGCGGCGGGGTCCAGATCAAGCGAGAACAGGCGGACAAAAAAAAGGCGTGGTGGAATAAAGTACCAGAGCAGGTTGGACGCCACCAGAAAGGCCAGCAGCAGGTAGATGCCCTGGAGCAGGATTTTCCTGCCGGGAGTACCATGGAACCTGTTGTGTCGCACGGTGAGGCCGAGGCGGCGGGCCAGCCATTCGGCCACGTCCGACAGGGTGGTCTGCGGGCAGCACCAGCCACACCAGACCCGGCCGAGAACAACGGTGATCAACAGAAAAAAGAGAACAAATATCAGGGCCGCCAGCAGGACAAAATAGAGTTCTTCGATCCGCAGAACCTGACCGAACAGGTAGAGGCGAAGTCCGGGGATGTCGATCCGCAGCAGACTTCTGCCGTCTATCTCCAGCCAGGGCAGCAGTAGGAATACCAGGGTGGACGTCCATTGAAACCACCTGCGCCTGGGGCCTATGCAATGGCATTTATTGTCCATGAAAAAACCGGGCGGAAATGATTCCGCCCGGTACCGATCGTATTTGAGTTCCGGAATGCATGCAGAAGGAAAGTAAAAAACGTCTGTCCGGATGGTTTATTTCCGGCCCTGCATGCTCTGGAGTACCTGCTGCTGATGGACCTCCATCTTGTCCTTGAACTCCTGGTGCGAACTCCAGCCGCTGAGCAGGAAGTAGGCGATGAAAACCAGGCCCCAGGCTATCAGACCATAGTACAAAATATTAAAATAAACGGGAGGCTTGGTCTCCCTGTTTTCCTTGATCCCGTCAAAGGGTTCGTTTTGATCAACGGGTATATTTTCCTGTATTGTCATATCTGCAATCTCCGCATGGGTTGAGATTTCGTAACAGTTTGCCAGGGGACGGAACTAAACAATTTCAGGGCCGGTAGAGCTTGCCGGTGGCTGGTGAACGTTTGCCCGGGTTTCATCGCAACTCTAATCGTCATCCAGCATTCGATACTTGGCAATTTCACCCTCTTCCTTGCGTTTTTTACTGTAGGTGTGCATGAAGATCAGCACAAAGACCACGAATAATCCGAAGGTAACACCCAGGTAGAGCATCGATGCCAGATCCATTTATTTCTGCTCCTCTGCTGTATAGAAATCCTTGAGGAAGTTGACCAGCTTCCATACTTTATCCGCACCGAGGCTGGAAAAGGGCGGCATGCCGTCATCGGGAACGCCGTTATAGATAATCTCGAACAGGTCGCTGTCATCCATATCGGCTACATCCAGTTCCGGACCGATATCTCCTTCCATATGCCCGCCGTGACAGGCGGCACAGTTTGCGGTGTAAATCTCTTCCCACGGCTTCATTGCCGCATGGCCGATGCGGGTGTACGGGTTTTTCAGGTCACCGACAATGGTGGTGGTCGTTGCCTGACGCCAGGGAATGCCGGTGCCGAGTTTCTGCAGGTAGGCGACCATGGCATCCATCTCGTTTTTGCCCTCCAGTGCCTTGATCTCCTCACTGGTGTACGGGAAACCGAGAACGTTCATCTTACGTTCGATCATCTGCGGGTCAAGGGAATTTTTCGACAGCCAGCCATAGGCGGGCATGTTGGTTCTCGGAACCATTGACCGTGGCGATGCCATGTGTTTGTAATGCCACTCATCAGGGTATTTGCCGCCGATCCGTGCCAGATCGGGTCCGGTTCGTTTGGAACCCCAGAGGAATGGTCGGTCATAGACAAATTCTCCACTCTTGGAGTAATCACCGTAACGAATGACCTCGGCAACCAGCGGTCGCACGGTCTGGGTATGACAGTTATTGCATCCTTCACGGATGTAGATGTCACGTCCCTCCTGCTGCAGGGCAGTGTATGGAGTGACGGACTGGATCCGGTCGGCCTCGGTGTTGACCCAGGCAAATGGAAGAACCATGGTGACAAGGGTGCCGACGAGAATCGCGCCGGTGGCCAGAATCAAGAGCAGAATCGGATTTTTTTCCCACATGATCAGGCCCTCCCTGCAACTGGAGCGGATTCGGTGGTGACGGCAGGTTCTCCCTGTCGAACCGTCATGACAAGGTTGTAAATAAAGACCACGACTCCGGCAAAGTAGATCAGGCCGCCGCCGACCCGTATCCACCAGTAGGGGTACATCTCGACCATGGTCTCCATGAAGGTGTAGGTCAGGCTGCCGTCCGGGTTCATGGCATTCCACATTCCGGCCTGGAGTACGCCTGCTATCCACAGTGAAATCGACCACATGAGCTGACCGGTCAGAATCAGCCAGAACTGCAGGTTGGCCAGAGGAATGGAATAGAGATTTTTACCATAGATCCGTGGTACCAGATAGTAGATACTGGCAAAGGAAATCATCGACACCCAGCCCATGGTGCCCATGTGGATATGGGCCGGGATCCAGTCGGTGTAATGGATGAAGGCCGAGAAGGTCCGGATCGCCTGCATCGGTCCCTGCAGGGTCTGCAGACCGTAAAAGGTGATACCGATAATCAGAAATTTGACCAGATAGTTCTCGCGCATCTGATGCCACTGACCGTTCATGGACAGGTAGCCATTGAAGACCGAGCCCCATGACGGTGCGATCAACATGAGCGAAAAGGCCATGGCCAGGGTCTGGATCCAGTCCGGTACCGGGGTCCAGAGCAGGTGATGGGCACCGGTCCAGAGATACATGAAGATCAGACTCCAGAAGGCAATGATCGACATGCGGTGACTGTAGATCGGCACTCCGGTCGATTTGGGAAGAAAATAATAGAACATGGCCAGTGGCGGGGCGGTCAGCACCATGGCCACGGCATTGTGCCCGAACCACCACTCGACATTGGCATCGTTGGTTCCGGCGTAAGCCGAATAGGACTTGAACAGGGAGACTGGTATTGCCGCTGCGTTGACCAGGTAGAGGATGGCCACCCCGACGATCGCTGCCATCATATACCAGAGGGAAATATACATATGCTCTTCTTTGCGCTTGATGATGGTCATGATAATGTTGAGACCAAAAGCAACCCAGAGAATGACCACCATCACATCGATGGGCCACTCCATCTCGTGGTATTCTTTACTGCTGGTGTAGCCGAGCAGCAGGGTGATTGCCGAGGCAATAATGGTTGCGTTGAAGAACCAGAGCTGAAATCTGGCCAGTTTCGGACTCCAGAGCGGTGTCTTGCAGAGGCGCTGGACGATGTAGAGAAAGGTGGCAAAGATAACCCCCACTCCCCAGCCGTAAATGCCGGCATTGGTGTGGATCGGCCGCAGGCGGCCGAAGGTCAGGTAGGGGGGAAAGTTAAGCGCTGGTTCGACCATCTGGAGAGAGACAATCACCCCGACCAAAACGGTGACCAGCCCCCAGACGATGCTCCAGTTGACAAAGCTTTTGACAATGTCATAATCATACGCGGTTTGATTCATGCATTCCCCCCTTTTTTTATGATTGTTTTTTGGTAACTGTTCAGCTGCAACCCCATCTTGTGGCGATCAGACCACCTCACAAGGGCGGGCTATAGAATCCGGCCTGCTTGCCACCGGCAGCCAGGATTCCAAGACAGACCACTGCCGGGCAGCAAAGTCAGCCTGATCTCGTAGAGATCATCTGCGACAACGAGAAAAAAAGATCAATCTCGGCCCGTCGCGGACGATTTTTTAATATTAATAACACCTATACTCAATATGAAAATTTGCTTCAAGGTAAAAAGGAATAAGAATTAATCCGACTGGAGGGGTGAGCGGATGCTCGTGAGAGGTGCGGGGAAAAATGTCGTTGCCCGACAGTGATTCTAAGGAAAGTGAAGTGGATCCCCCTTAAGGAAAAGAGATCGTCCGGGACAAGTTTTTTTAAACTGTTCCGGACGATCTTTTATTGTCTGAGGCAGACAGGGGGCAGGGCATGGTACTCATGCCGCTACTGCATTAGGAGAGCTTTTTAGTAAAGGAGAGCCTGTTTCCCTCACTCTTGTCGACCAGGATATGGTCACCCTCCAGGAACGCTCCTTCCAGAATTTCCAGGGCGAGCGGGTCTTCAATATAGCGTTGAATCGCCCGTTTCAGGGGCCGGGCCCCAAAGGAGGGGTCATAGCCGGTTTCGACCAGAAAGAGTTTGGCAGCTTCAGTCAGTTCGACTGTAAATTTGTGGTCTTTCAGCCGTTCAGCCATGCGGCCGATCTGGATATCGACGATCTGCATCAGGTCTTCCCTGGTCAGGCCGTGGAAGGTGATGATTTCATCGACCCGGTTGAGAAATTCCGGCCTGAACTGTCGGTGCAGGAGGTCGTCGACCTGACGCCGCATCTCCTCCGGATCGGTCTGGCCCAGTTCCATGATGATATGACTGCCCAGGTTGGAGGTCATGATCAGAATCGTATTTTTAAACGATACCGTCCTGCCCTTGCCATCGGTCATCCGGCCGTCATCCAGCACCTGGAGCAGGACATTGAATACATCCGGATGTGCCTTTTCAATTTCATCGAGCAGGATAACCGAGTACGGTCGCCTTCTGACCGCCTCCGTCAGCATACCGCCTTCATCATAGCCGACATAACCGGGAGGTGCCCCGATGAGACGTGCCACCGAATGTTTTTCCATGTACTCGGACATGTCAATGCGGATCATCGCATGTTCCGAGTCAAAGAGAAAGTCCGCCAGACTGCGGGCCAGTTCGGTCTTTCCGACCCCGGTGGGGCCGAGGAAGATAAAGGAGCCCAGCGGTCGGTCGGGATCCTGCAGGCCGGCCCTGGCCCTGCGCACGGCATTGGCCACCGAGGTGATTGCCTCTTTCTGGCCGATAACTCTTTTTGCCAGCTCACCTTCGGCGTGGACCAGTTTTTCCTTTTCACCCTCAAGGAGTTTATCCACCGGCACTCCGGTCCATTTGGCGACCACGGCGGCAACGTCTTCAGCGGCAACCTCCTCTTTGAGCATGGAATGTTCTTTCTGGATTTCCTCCAGTTTTGCATTCTGCTGTTCCAGTTCACGCTCCAGTTCAACGATTTTGCTGTAGCGGATTTCCGCAACTTTGCTCAGGTCACCCTGGCGCTCGGCCCGCTGTTCTTCCATGTGGGCCTCATCGATTTCCGCCTTGATATCCCTGATGCGCTGGATGACGTCTTTTTCCAGTTGCCACTGGCCTTTCATGGCGTTGAGTTGATCATTGAGATCGGCGAGCTCCTGTTTGAGCTTTGCCAGCCGTTCCTTGGAGGCCTTGTCTTTCTCTTTTTTCAGGGCTTCCTGTTCGATTTCCATCTTGATCCGTTTGCGGTCAAGTTCGTCGATCTCGGTGGGCATGGAGTCGATCTCGATCCGCAGCCGGGATGCAGCCTCATCAATCAGGTCAATGGCCTTGTCCGGCAGAAAACGATCGGTGATGTAGCGGTTGGACAGGATAACGGCGGCAACTGTTGCCGAGTCCTGGATCCGGACTCCATGGTGAACCTCATATTTTTCCTTGATCCCGCGGAGGATGGCAATGGTATCCTCCTCACTTGGTTCCTGGACCAGGATCGGCTGGAACCGTCGTTCCAGGGCGGCATCCTTTTCAATATATTTTCGATATTCATCCAGGGTCGTTGCTCCGATACAGTGGAGCTCACCGCGGGCCAGGGCCGGTTTGAGCATGTTGGAGGCATCCATGGAGCCTTCCGAAGCGCCGGCCCCGACAAGGGTATGAATCTCATCGATAAAGAGGATAATTTCACCGGCCTTTTTCTCTACTTCCTTCAGTACCGCCTTGAGACGATCCTCAAATTCACCCCGGTATTTGGCTCCGGCAATCAGCAGGCCGAGATCAAGGGAAATAACCTGTTTGCCCTCAAGGGTTGCCGGTATATCGCCGTTGACGATACGCTGGGCCAGTCCTTCGACAATAGCGGTTTTTCCGACTCCGGGCTCGCCGATAAGTACCGGATTGTTTTTGGTCCTTCTGGAAAGCACCTGGATGATTCGGCGGACTTCCTCGTCCCGACCGATAACCGGGTCGAGCTTGCCCTGGCGGGCAACATCGGTCAGGTTGCGGGCATATTTTTCCAGGGCCTGGTATTTATCTTCGGGATATGGGTCGGTGACCCGTTGGTTTCCGCGGATGGTTGTCAGAGCCTGGAGAAAGGCATCACTGGTAATGCCGAGCCGGTCCAGCATCTGTGCGACCGGGAGATTCCGGTTTGCAAGCATTGCCAGAACCAGGTGTTCCTGGCTGACATATTCGTCCTGCATGTCGGTGGCCGTCTTAAAAGACTGGTCAAGCAGATTTCTGAAGGCCTGGGAGGCATAGCTCTGGCCGGCGCCTGACCCGGAAACTTTGGGCAGGTTCTCGATCAGCTGATTTGTCTCGCTTAAGACGACACTGGGTTCAATGCCCATTTTCTGCAACACAGGGACCACAACCCCTTCCGGTTGTTCAAGGGTGGCCTTGAGCAGGTGTTCCGGCTGTATCTCCTGGTTGCCGTTGTTCTGAGCCAGGGTTTGGGCCGCCTGGATTGCTTCCTGTGATTTTAAGGTAAATTTATCAAGCTGCATATCTTCTCTCCTTGTTAATCCGTGTTTGATACACGGGAATCTGTTTTTTCAATAGAGAAAATAAGAATGAATCCGCAGGTGTCAAGATTTTGGCGCTGAGCAGGGAAGATTTAAGGATAAACGTAACTATTCAGGCAGGGGCAGAGAACTAGCCCAACCACCACCTGTAACTGTTCAGGAGTGCTCCATATCTGTGCAGTCAGGTCTGTGAGCTATAGTGACTCCTATGTGAATCAGGCCTGACCGTGCAGAGAGGTAGATAAGCGCAGACTTCGAGCGTAGACTCCGT
>DRKH01000169.1 GCA_011051825.1 Desulfobulbus sp. | reverse complement strand
TACCTCTCTGCACGGTCAGGCCTGATTCACATAGGAATCACTATAGTTCACAGGCCTGACTGCACAGATATGGAGCACTCCTAAACAGTTACAGGTGGTGGTTGGGCTAGTTCTCTGCCCCTACCTGAATAGTTCATTTTTTCTTCATTCTCGAAGTGCAGGATTTGTGTGATAAATAAAGGGGGCGATATCTGCATAACAGCACCTTCCTTGCTCATCAAAGAGCGAAAAACAGCTTCGGGATCGGTCAATATGGTATAGGCGCTTCCGAAGCGCTCTTACCTTGACACCTTGTCCCTCCTTGTTGACGCCCGGGTGGACGTAAAGAAGTTTGCAATGTGTAACCGGAGGTGGCACAATAAAGATGAGGACTTTTTAATCGATCAAAGATTGCACCTGTGATTTCAGGAGGGGTATGTGCAACTATCTGGTCTGACCACCCGCAGTGGACTGCTTTGCGCGTTGCTGTTTTTCTTTCTTCAGCTCCCTTGTCTTGCAGAGATACAAAATGAAATAAATAAAGATGCCGTAGGCACCCGGGTTTCCGAACTCGGCAATCCGCTTCATCTTACTCCGGAGGAACAACAGTACCTTGCCGGAAAAAAACGCATCACCATGTGTGTTGATCCGGACTGGATGCCGCTTGAAAAAATCGAAAACGGCCATCACGTCGGGATGACGGCTGAATATATGGCCCTGTTTGCCGACAGAATCGGTAAACCTATTGTTCTGGTTCCGACGCGGAACTGGACAGAGTCCATCGCCTATGCCAAGGCGAGGAAGTGTGATATTTTTTCCCTGGCCATGCCGACACCGGAGCGGGAGGTTTATATGAATTTTACCCGTCCCTACCTCGATATTCCTCTGGTGATGGCGGCAAAAAATGAAACCCCTTTTGTCGACGATGTTTCTGCCATAACCGAGAAAAAGATCGGTATAGTCCGGGGCTATGCCTTTAATGAACTGTTGCGCAAACGCTATCCGAAGATGCAGATCGTGGATGTTGACTCGGTCACCGATGGCCTGACCCGGGTGGTGGAAGGAAAAATCTTTGGTTTTATCGGTACGCTGGCCACTGTCGGCTATACCATCCAGAAGGAATTTGTCGGCGAGCTCAAGGTCTCCGGCAAGTTCGATGAACGCTGGAAACTGGGAATCGGGGCAAGAAATGACGAACCCCTGCTGGCGGCAATTTTTGATAAAGCTATTGCCTCTGTAGATACGGTTACACAGCAAAAAATTCTCAATAACTGGATTGCCGTCCGTTTCGAACAGAGCCGGGATTATCGTCTGCTCTGGAGGATTGCGCCCTTTGTCCTGGCCGGTCTTTTCTTTCTGCTCTTCCGCACCTACACCCTGGGAAAATATAATCGTAAACTTGAACAGCAGAACAGGGAGATTCACCGGCAGGCGGAGCAGCTCCGTCAGACAGAACAACAGCTTCTTTTTACCCAGAACGCTGTAGAGACCTGTGTCTTTCCTATCGTCTGGGTGGAAAATTCAACCGTACTGGAAGAAACTTCCATTATCCATGCCAACAGGGCTGCTGCTTCACTCCTGGGCTACAAACTTGAGGAAATGACCAGCCTTTCGATTGCCGATCTGGATGCGGAAATCACCCCTGAGCGTTGGCGGCAGGAGGTTCATGGTATGCAGAAAAGTGCGTTTTACAGCTTGACGACAACCTGTCGTCGAAAGGATGGCTCCTCTTTTCCGGCAGAGTTATATTTAAACTATTTTGAATATGGAAATAAAGCCTACCATTTTGCCTTTTTCATGGATGTCAGCAAGCAGAAGGAGATGGAGGAAAAGCTGCACCGTTCCATGAAAATGGAGGCTGTTGGCCTGATGGCAAGCGGGGTGGCCCATGACCTGAACAATATTCTTTCCGGCATCGTCAGCTATCCGGAATTGCTTTTGATGAAACTGCCGATGGAGAGTGAACTGCGCGCACCCCTTGAATCCATTCGAAAATCCGGGTTACAGGCAGCTGAGGTGGTGTCGGACATGCTCACCGTCACCCGGGGCGTGGCGGCGACCAGGGAACCGGTCAATTTCAATACTCTGGTCGAAGAGCAGCTGGAATCTCCGGAATGGCTGCAGCTCAAGGCCGCTCATGATCGACTGGTCTGTATATCAGACCTGGCCCCGGACCTCCTCAATGTCTCCTGTTCTCCGATTCATATCCGAAAGTCCTTGAACAATTTGTTGTTCAACGCCGTGGATGCCATGGATGGTGTCGGGACGCTCAAGATAACTACGGCCAATCATTATGTCGAACAGGCTGCTGCGGACAATAACTTCTTGAAGCGGGGGGAATATGTCCTTCTGTCCGTGTCCGATACTGGTTCCGGAATTTCCTCCGAGGATCTGGAACACGTGTTTGAGCCCTTTTACAGCAAGAAAGTGATGGGGAAGAGCGGGACCGGTCTGGGGTTGACCATTGTCTGGAATACGGTGCAGGATCACGGTGGTGATATCAAGGTTGAGAGTGATACCCATGGCACTGTCTTTACCCTCATATTTCCGGCAACCCGAGAAAAAATTGATCTCCGCAAGGATGAGGAAGCACAAGAAGATCTGCAGGGTAACGGAGAGCTGATTCTGGTTGTGGATGATGAGGAGCAGCAGCGTGGTATTGCCGGTCAGCTGTTGAAGTCTCTGGGCTATGCCGTTCGCGTTGCCGCTTCAGGAGAAGAGGCTGTGGCCCTGGTTGCAGAACAGTCTTTTGATCTGGTTCTGCTGGATATGATAATGGATCCCGGCATGAACGGCCGCCGGTGCTATGAGCAGATGCTTAACCATCGACCGGAACTCAAGGCTGTTATTGCCAGCGGTTTTTCGGAGAGCGAGGAAGTGAAAAAGGCCCTTTCCCTTGGCGCCGCATCCTTTATCCGTAAACCATACACAATGGTACAGCTGGGGCGAGAGCTACAGCGGGCACTGGGTGGCCGCCGGTCTGCGGGCTGATTTTTTTCGACTGTTCCACCCTCTTTGAAGGCCCGTGTCCGCTGCTTTTTTTGTGCTGTATCGGGGCCCGGTTGAGGTCCCTTTTGACCCACTCTTGTCTGCACCTCGGCTCCTGCATGTGTATTTTCCATACATCCTCAAGAACTGTTCTTTCCAGGGAGAAAAATGGGACACGGACACGATCATCATCACGATATTGAAGATATGGGCGACCGCCGTCTGGTCTGGGCCATTGTCATCAACATGATCTTGACTCTGGCGCAGGTGGTTGGTGGGGTGATTTCCGGCAGTCTGGCCCTGATCGCCGATGCCCTGCACAATTTCAGCGATGCTGCCGCACTGCTGATTGCCTGGGTAGCCCGCAGGATCGGCAGAAAACCGGCTGATGCCTTTAAAACCTTCGGTTATAAACGGGCCGAGGTCATTGCCGCCTTGATCAATCTTGTCACCCTGGTCATTGTCGGGCTGTATCTGATCTATGAGGCGTTGTGGCGCATCTATGAGCCGAAAAGTATTGACGGCTGGACAGTGGTTGTGGTGGCTGGGGTTGCGCTGGTGATTGATGTGTTCACGGCAATACTGACATACAGCATGTCAAAACACAGCATGAATATTCGTGCCGCCTTTTTGCACAATGTCTCCGATGCCCTTGCTTCAGCCGGGGTAATCGTCGCCGGCAGTCTTATCCTGCTCTATGGCTGGTACTGGACAGATACGGCCCTGACTCTGCTCATTGCCGGCTATGTGCTCTATCAGTCCGCAACCCTTATGCCGAAAACCATCCACATCCTTATGGAAGGGACGCCTGAGAATATCTCCATTGGCGAGGTGACTGAGGCCATGGAAGGAGTGCCGGGCGTTTTAAATGTTCATCATGTTCATCTCTGGCAACTCGATGAGCATAGAAACGGGCTCGAAGCCCATGTGGTTATCGATGATTTTATGGAGTCCGAGGTCATCAAGGGCGCCTTGAAACATGAACTTGAACAGCGCTTTGCCATTGTTCATTCAACCCTGGAATTCGAAGTGGAAAACTGCGAGAAAATGGGAACCGTTCACCAAGAGTAACATAGTTCACTGATATTGTACGCGGCGGCTTGCCGCTCGGAGTCTGCGCTTACCTGTCCACATCAGGTGCACCCTGTGACCTCGTACGTTTCTTCCTTGATATGACACCAGGTTGACTACCCTGTGGTCAGTTACACCTCAGCTTGTCGATGGCATTGAAAGAGTCTCTTTCCATGCCATCGACTACGGTTCCAGAGCATGTCCCGGCAGCTAAGGCTTCTCTATGAAGAGAGGGGATCTCCGGTAGGAAACCTGGTCTCCATGACACATGTTGCAGGTATGATTTTTTTCAACGAGGCCCGGTCCCCCACTGAAAAACTGGGTTTCTCCTCCGGTACTGGCCATGACATCCTGCAGGTCGGGATCAACCTTGCCATCGGGGCCTTTGAACTGGAGGTTGAACATGGGCACCCTGTCGGTGGTCCCCGGAGAGGATGTCAGCTCTCCGTGCCTGAGCATCAAGGGATTGGGGGAGCCGTGAACATTATGACATGCCGTGCAGCTCTGGGGAGAATCCGGTATCCCGTCCCAGTCGGAGTCCCAGTCCGGGCTATTGCCCTCAAAACCTCTGCCCCGCAAGTGGTGTAAATGTTCATTGCCGATGTTGCCGTAGGCGTCAACATGGTCGTCATTTCGGTAGTTTGTCTGCAGGGGGTTCTGGTAAAAGCCACCTGTTCCATACGCGTCGCCCAGCAGTTTGTATCTGTCGTGGCAACTCAGGCATAATGCAAAGTCATTATCCGTCCTGGGGGCCTCACCATTATTGATTCCAATCCGTGGTATCTCCATGGCCGGGACCGTTTCCGAACCAACCTGCACGTCCGAGAGGCGATAGCCGATTGAGTAATTATTTTTTTCGGCTTTGTATGTGCGGGCAATTCCGTCAATGTGGAGATGCTGAGTGTCATGACAGTTATCACAGGTGATTTTATGTCCGTTGACCAGGTAACCATACTGCAGGTCCTGCTTGACCTGAAATTCACGAAGTGAGTTGATGACCAGTTGCCTCGGCTGGAGAATGACCAGCTTGACATAACGAACAGGGATAAATTTATCCAGCCTGTACTCGTTCCAGCCGGTTTTGGGGCCGACCTCCCATGAGGGGATGGCAAATCTGGTGGATCGACCATAGAGGATCCTGGTCCAGTTGTTCTGGTCCGTACTCCCGTATACTTCAACGAGAATGGCGGAATCAACCACCGTATACAGCCGGATATGTGAAATTTCTTTGGAGCTGCCGAGATCAAAGACAAGTTCGGGCATCTCGGTAAACGGATTGCCGGTTTCAAGATCATTGTCTATCAGGTTTTCCGTTCCCTGAAAATCGGTTTCCACCACCCCTGCGGGGCTTTCCCAGTCGCCGATTGTGGATTTCCCGGCGATATTGGCGGCTGCAACGCCTCTGACTACGGAATGGCCGTCATCGTGACAGCCGAGGCACCATTTTTCCTTTCCCGGCTTGAAGCTGCCGTCGGCATTGTAAATACTTGATCCGGAGGAGCTGGAGCTCGTTCTTCTTCCGAAGAAGCCCATTCCGCTGCTGCTTTCCGAGCTGGTGTCTCCATGGCCGGGCCTGTTTGCCCATGCCCCGATAACGGGATCATATACTCCGTCAATGGCCCCGTCCGGACTATGGCATGGTTCACAGGCGGTCGGGCTTGGTGACATCCCCATCCCTCCTCGCATACCCCCGCCGCCATGACAGTTGAAGCAGCTGAGCTGAAAGTCACCTTTTTCCCCATTGAGATGAACATTATGGAAAGTGGTGAATGAAGAGGCGCTGCAGAGCCCGGCTGATCCGAACAACAGCACTGCCGCGGCCAGGAATAATTTTTTTTTCATATCTCCTCCGTTTTTAAAAACAATACGTCATGTACAACGCTGAATATCAAGGTGTTACGAACTGTTTGCCGTCAGCTAACCCGTGCCTGTCCATAAATGGCCTTTTCGCCCGATTTCTGCGTCGCTACGAAAAATAAAAATGCTCACATATGCTTAATATGCTGAGCTTTTCGCTGAACAGCCAAGCTGTCCGGCAATTTTTCTACCTGATTACCACTAAAGCTCAGCTTGAATGAAATCAGGGATACCATCGCTTTTTTTGAAAAATGAATTGACCTGAAATCAGGCATAAGCGCTGCTAAATGCGATTTGAGATTATAGCTGTAGCGATGTTATCCCTCGTTGC
>DRKH01000168.1 GCA_011051825.1 Desulfobulbus sp. | reverse complement strand
CGGTGCAACAAGACCATTCTCGCAGCACCGCTCTGCGGTGCTGCGTTGCATCCAGGCGCTCCGCGCCGATTTTCGGATAAAATCAGCACTCCGGACGGTCAAACTCAGTTTTGATTTACAATTTTGAAATCGGCGCATTTTACCTTAACCAGCAGACCGCATTCTCCGGGAATCGTACCTGGGCATACCCTTCTTATACATATTTTACTTCTATGTTTACAAAGAGTTACGGTAACAGTTCGACAAAAATAAATATCGACTGCAATCAGGCACTCTTTTTGGAAGAAACGGGTATGGAGATCGAAAGGCGAAAATTTCAACGTCATTCCCTGCGCTTTCAACTTGAGGTACGGGGATACAGTCAACATGGCAAACCGTTTGTTGAAACAGCACAACTGATAAATATTTCCGGAGGCGGCGCACTTTTTCACCCTCTGCAGGCCGATCAATATTTTCAGGGCCAGGTCGTGGAAACAAGCATCATTCTTCCGGGAACACCAGCCATCAAAGGGCAGATGCGTACCCGGGCAACAGTTGTTCGTTTAATTCGAAACAGTAGCGGACAGCCTGTTGTTTCCCTGCATTTTCTTGATTCATTTACACTCTCCAGGGACGGAGAAAACCTGAACTGCGAGAGCAAGACGAACCGAACATGACCAGAGAACAGCAAAAAGCATTAAGTTTTTATAGAAGGATACGGATCAGCCTCGGTTTGATGGGTATTCTTCCGTTTCTGCTTGTTGTTTATCTTTTCCTGACCGAAAAAATTTCTCTGACCAACAGTGTAGTACTCTACTCCGCCCTGATTCTGTTTTCCATTCTCATCGGATTCTCGCTCCTGCGGCAGTCGGCCGACCAGTTGTCCATGCTGGCACGGGAGACGGCCACCCTTGAGAAATCAGAGACGGTTAAACCGGTCCACCTGCACATTGATGGAGAACTCCAGGATATTGCAACCAACTTTAACGCACTCGTTGATCGGCTCACCCGGGCCAACCATGATATCCAGGAACAAAACATTCAACTCCTACGCTATGCCGATGACCTGGCCCATTCCTATGACCAGCTGAAAAAAGAAGAACAGCTGCGCACCCATCTCAGCCGGTACATCGGTAACGATCTCATTGAACAGATCATGCAATCCAACGATGATACTCTGCTGCAGAAAAATCACCGCAAGGTGATTACAGTCATGTTTGCCGACATCCGTTCCTTTACCGCCATTTCAGAGCAGATGGAACCTAAAGATGTGGTTGCCATGCTCAATGAATATTTTTCCATCATGGTCGCGATTGTTTTTAAACATAATGGCATGCTTGACAAGTTTGTCGGGGATCAGCTTATGGCCGTGTTCGGACATATGTCCGACAAAGCCCGGGGTGTTGAAGACGGTCTCCTGGCAGCACTTGAAATGCAGGAAGCCGCTGATCAGCTCATGAAAAAAAGAGCAAAAAACCGGCAGCCGACTTTTCTCGTCGGGATTGGAATGAACACCGGTCATGCCATCATCGGCAATGTCGGATCGGAAAACAGAATGGATTACACGGTGATCGGTGATACCGTCAATGCAGGGGCCCGATTCGAAACGCTGGCAAAGGGCGGGGAAATAATTATCGGCGAACAAACGTCTATCCTGCGTCCCCGGTCCATCAAGCTCAATAAACGATTGAAACTGAAAGTTAAAAACCGTTCAATGCCGGTCGTCTGTTACATGGTCGACAGAAAAGGATGTATGGACACTCTGCAACGGCCTGAAAACAGCACACATCATTTACCCGGAAGCCTGATCGATGCAGTCCATGAGGAAGTCCCGGCCAGCTGTTAGCTTTCCGGTGAGATATCCGTGTGCTAAGGGTTCGCTCAATAATAACTTCGTAGAGGTGAGGTGTAATGTGGACATTTAGAGAAGTGATCTGATTGCATGCAACCGCAGGCGTAGCAGGGCTGCGCCTACGGATTGCATAATTGAAGATCGCTTTTCTAAATGTTCAAAGTGCGCCTCAGAATGCGAAGGTATTGTTGAGCGAACCCTGATATAGGGGATAGTGCCGGCCAATAAGATTTTTTGGTTTATGGAAAAATTGTTTATTGATCCTGCACGGTTGTTTACCTGGACTGCCCTGCTTGTGGGCCTGGATCCCCGCCTTCGCGGGGATGACGGCTAATGTGGGGTTTCAACAGCTTGAGTTCTATACTGGAAAGAACTTGCCAATTCTCGTCATCCCCGAGTGTTGTTGTCGGGGATCCAGTGTCGGTTTTACTTTTTTGCAAGACCGTCGGAATGCTCTATGTGTTCTAAGGATGGATCTTCCTGGCGGCCGGGATCAGCTGCCCTGATATACACTCTACTCCTTTTCTTCAGCAATCATTCCTGTTCGGATTTCCACTGCTCAAGCTCTTCCAGAGCCAGTTGAGCCCTGTACGCCCCCCGTTCTTTTTTCCTGATTTTTTTCTTCAGGGGCGGAAATAAGCCGAAGTTAACGTTGGAGGGCTGGAAATGGGCAGGATCGGACCGGGTCAGGTGATTGATCAGGGCGCCCAGGGCCGTTGCCGGAGGGGGCACCCGCAGAGCCTGACCTTTAGCCAGGTGGGCGGCATTCATGCCGGCCAGCAACCCCATGGCTGCGGACTCCACATACCCTTCCACCCCGGAGAGCTGACCGGCCAGAAACAGACCGGGTCGTTTTTTCATCTGCAGAGAGCTGTCCAGCAGAGCAGGCGCGCAGATAAAGGTGTTGCGATGGATGGAACCCAGACGGACAAACTCGGCCTGTTCAAGCCCGGGAATGGAGCGGAAAATACGTTTCTGTTCATCATAGGTCAGCTTGGTTTGAAATCCGACCAGGTTGTACATGGTCTCTTCCAGGTTTTCCGCCCGCAATTGAACAACGGCATGGGCGACCCTGCCGGTCTCGGGATGGGCAAGCCCCACCGGTTTCATGGGGCCGTAACGGAGGGTGTCTCTGCCCCGCTCGCACATCACCTCAATGGGCAGGCAGCCTTCAAAATATTTTGTATCCTCAAAACTCTTCAGGGGCACGGTCCGGGCGCTGCCCAGCAGCTCGATAAATGAGCAATACTGCTCTTCGCTCATCGGGCAGTTCAGGTAATCTCCCGGACTGTCGTCATCCCAGCGTGATTTGCGATAGATGATGTCCATGTCCAGTGATTCCGCACTGACAATGGGGGCGATTGCATCATAAAAGGCCAGGTGCTTTTCTCCGGTGAGGGCGACTAAACTTGCCGTCATCGCCTCAGAGGTCAAGGGCCCGGTGGCGAGGATAACCGGGGTACTAGAGAGTGGCAGCTCGGTCATTTCCCGACGGACAATGGTTATATTTGCGTGTTCTGCAATGACTTTCGAGACATACTCTGCAAAACGAAGACGATCAACAGCCAGGGCGGAACCGGCAGGGACAGCGGTTGCATCGGCCGCCCGGATGAGGAGCGAGTCCAGCTGCCGCATCTCCTCCTTGAGCAGACCGACCGCTGAGCCGACCGCATTGGAACGCAGGGAGTTTGAACAGACCAGTTCCGCCAGCAGTTCGGATTCGTGGGCCGGGCTGAACCGGGTCGGCTTCATCTCATACAAATCCACATCCAGGCCCCGTTCCGCTGCCTGCCAGGCGGCCTCACAACCGGCCAGCCCGCCACCGATAACTAATACGTCACTCATTTTATAGTCACCTCAAGCCTGCGGCGACCCCACCTCAACGCATCCTGATGGGATTCAAAATACAGATCAATCCGGTCAGGGCCCTTGATGGCGCCACCGCGATCCTCTACCACCCCCCAGCCCCAACCCGGGACATACATACGGGTGCCGAAGGGATAATATTTTGTGTCAGCGGCAATGGTACCGTCACTGTGAAGCCAGAGCCAGGGGAAAATGAGTCGCACCGGTATCATCCAGGGATGGATCAGGCTGTCACTTGACAGCAGACCCGGCTGCGGCTCGGTTGGTTCAACCCCTGCGGCGGTTTTACCGGTATAGGGAGCCCCTTTATATCTGCCCGCACTTATATAACGATTCCAGAAATCCAGTTTCAGATAGGTCCAGCTGCCCCGTTCCCAGGAGCAACACTGACCACAACCGCAATAGGCCGTGGTTTCCATGATGCGGGTCTGGTGTCCTGCACAGCCACTCAGCAACAGGAAAAGACAAAAAAAGGCACAGGACACCCATGGTGTCACTGTGCCTTTCACCTTAAAGGGCAAAAAACTAATACCGATAATACTCCGGTTTATACGGGCCTTCAACGGGCACTCCTATATAGTCGGCCTGCTCCTTGCTCAAGGAGGTCAGGTGGGCATCAATTTTTTTCAAGTGGAGCATGGCCACCTTTTCATCCAGCTTCTTGGGCAGGAAGTAGACCTGGTTCTCATACTGTTCGGAATTTTTCCATAACTCCATCTGGGCCAGGACCTGATTGGTAAACGAGTTGCTCATTACAAAGCTTGGATGGCCGGTGGCGCAGCCAAGGTTGACCAGGCGCCCTTCGGCCAGGACAATAATCCGCTTCCCGTCGGGGAAAATAACATGATCCACCTGTGGTTTGATATTCTCCCATTCAAGTTCACGCAAGCCGGCAATATCGATCTCGGAATCAAAATGGCCGATATTACAGACAATGGCCTGATCCTTCATCTGATCCATATGTGCGCGGGTGATGACTTTCAAGTTGCCGGTACAGGTCACAAAGATATCGCCGACCAGTGCGGCCTCTTCCATGGTGACGACCCTGTAGCCTTCCATGGCCGCCTGCAGGGCACAGATAGGGTCAATCTCGGTCACCAGGATAGAGGCACCCATGCCGCGCAGGGCCTGGGCGCAGCCCTTGCCGACATCACCATAACCAACCACAACCCCGACTTTACCGGCGATCATCACATCGGTTGCCCGTTTGATCCCGTCGATCAGGGATTCCCGGCAGCCAT
>DRKH01000167.1 GCA_011051825.1 Desulfobulbus sp. | reverse complement strand
GCAAGGGAGATGTTGAAAAAGTCTTCGGTGGTAAAGTCCTCCTCCTTGAAGGCCTTTGCCTCCACCCATTCCCAGCCCAGCCGTCCGATTGCCTGGAACCTGCGAAATCCGCAGAGGATCTTGTACCTGCCGTCTCTTTTCTGCAGCAGAACCAGGGGATGAAGCAATCCGTTGCGCTTGATGGATCTGGACAGCTCATCGATATAGGCTTCGCGGATCATATCGTTTTGGGGGTTCTCCCCATGGACGCGAAAGATATAGCGCATGTCCTGTTTGCTGACCGTGTCGATGGCGTTCATGGCAACTCTCCGGACCAGGGACATGGAATCGGTAAATTCCGATAAAACAGTGGTGAGCCGGCGGGCCGTCTGTTCGGCCTGCTGCCGGTCTTCAACCAGATTCGGGGAAATGGTGATCGTGATCGAGCGAACCGCCGGATCATAGAAACCTTCCACATAGTTTTTCTGCCGAAAGAGCTGGTTCAGGCTGTGGGATTCCCGGCCGCAGATGTCCGAGGCCGTATCGGCAAGCTCCGTACGGAAGCCTTGGTCCTCTGCTGCTACACGGATCTTTGATAACAGGGTGGGTGAAATGGTCGGCCGATGCGGTCGATCCTCACGGCCCCGCTCTCCCTGGCCGTAACCAAAGATCAGGTCTGCTTTCCGGCGTATGGTTTCTTGTCTTTGCTGCAGTAGGACAACCAGGGGTAACAGATTGTTTTCACTGATTTCGTCTTTGAACTGTTTTATCCTGGTCAGGAAATCGTTGGTTACTTTCTTTCTTTTGCGGATGGCACGGACATCGGCCATATCAAGAATGGACTGCTTATATTTTGCGTTTATAACGGCGTAGCATTGAAGATGTGCAGCCAGGCTGTGGCCCAGGACCGCCATCGGCGATATGTCTTTTTGTAGATGTTCCCTGTGGGCATGGGGGATGAGAACCAGTATATTATTTTTTCCCAGCAGGGTATCTATGGTACGTTCATCGGTCCGGAGCATGGGTCTCCCCCTGACTGTGGATGGTAAAAGCAGGTCTGGGTACACCGGAGGCGGCGGCGGTAAGAATGCTTTCGGCAAAGCGACCGCCTTCGGTAGGGAGCTTGTCTTTGCCGAGAATAAGCTCCAGGATGGTCGCTGTTTTGAGTTTGCCCATGGGGAGGGCCGGGGTTACCACCAGTTCGGCATTCCCTTCGACCCGCCGGAGGAGCCCTCCTGAAATCAAGGTTTCGCAAAGAATATACAGGTTTGATGTTGATTCTGCAGGCAGGGCCCGGCTGAGTCGATCCATACTGGTGGCCTGCTGTTTGTTAAAGTCTTCATAGACGACCTGAAGGATATCAAAGGCCAGTTGCAGACGACGCTGAGGGGTCAGGTCGTTGGCGGCCGAAGGATGATAACTGTTTCTGTTCTGGACGGCGTAGGCCAGGGCCGCACCAAGAAGAAGGAACATCCAGCCCAGGTGGAGCCAGATCAGGAACAGGGGAATAGTCGCAAAGGATCCGTAAATGGCATTGTATTTTGACACCCCGACCTGCAGAGTAATATAAAGTTGCTGGACGATAAACCAGCAGACGGCGGAGAACACTGCTCCGGTAAAGGCGGCATAGGTTTTAACTTTGGCGTACGGAAAAAACTGGTACATAAACGTTAGGCTGCCGACGATAAAAAGAAAGGGCAGCCCTTTAAAGAGCATTTTGACCAGCCAGGTCGACGGGATGACCGTGGTGATATAGCCCATCATTTTTTCGCTCTGCAGAATGGCGTCTCCGGCAAAGGCAACATTGAGCGAGATGGGAAGCAGAATGAGCAGGGCGAGGTAGTCCATGATCATCCGGCCCAGAGGACGGCTTTTCCGGCTGTGCCAGATGGCATTCATCGTCACCTCAATATTGTTCAACATCAGGAGGACAACGAAGAGCAGACCGACGATACCAAATGCGCCAAGTGCTGCAAAGTTGGTTCTGTCGACATAATCAAAGATCATTGCCACGCCGTTTCGCAGATGGTCGGTCATCGATACCCCGGTCTCTTTCTCCGGGCCGTTGAGGATGTCCGGCGTTTTCCGGTCCGTTGAAGGGAGGGCATTCTTCGTTTCCATGATCGGCTGGCCCACGGCGGGATCAATCTGATCAATCAGCCGGTAGGCGGCGATTTTAAGCTCATTTTCGTTGCCCAGCCCCTTGAGGATCGCCGTGCTCATGGCCAGCATGGGGACCAGTGACAGGATTATGGAATAGGTTAAGGCCGAGGCCCGCAGCGGTATGTCGGTTTTAAAAAAGACATGGACCATGATCAGGAGAATCCGGTTCAAGGACCGCAGGAGTTTCACCGCCTTGGATTGATGCGTGTTCTTGGCAAAGGCCCAGTTCTGAAAACGAGTAATCATTTTTCTATCCGTTCATTCTCTTTCGGTTGATCCACTTTTCGATGATTTCAAAAACGATTTCCCGTTTAATGGGCTTGGTAATATAATCGTTCATACCTGCATCAATGCATATTTCGCGGTCGCCTTTCATGGCATTGGCGGTCATGGCGACGATGGGAATGTCGTTGAACCCGCGGTCCCTGAGTTCTTTGGTTGCCTCAAGACCGTCCATCTCCGGCATCTGAATGTCCATGAGGATAAGGTCAAAGCTGTCCGGTGCTCCGGTAAACAGTTCGACGGTTTCCCTGCCGTTTCCTGCGCTCTCGACCCTGTAACCGGCTTTTGTCAGAATAAGGGTCGCCAGTTTCAGGTTGACGGGATTATCTTCGGCGAGCAGGATCCGTACCGAGCGTTTCATCTCTTCCCGGACGGAATATTGAGTGATGAGTTTTTCTTTTGTCTGCTGTTGCCGCTCCTGCGGTGCTGCCAGCAGCTTTTCCATGGTTTTAAAGAGAATTTCCCGTCGTGCGGGTTTGGTGAGAAAGGCATCAAAACCGGCCTCTTTACAGCGGTTGGCATTGCGTTCCGTGGAAGAGGTATAGGCCAGCAACGGAATATCAGCCGTGCCTTCCAGCTCGTTTTTCAGCATCCCGGCCAGGGTATACCCGTCAGGTGCGGGCATCTGTATATCAAGGATGATGAGATCAAACAGCCTGCCGGCCTCTGCAGCCTCCATGACGATATCCCTGATCCTGCTGCTGTCCTGAACCGCAGTGACCAGCAGACCGGCTGACTCAAGAATGTGCTCCAGGATACTCAGATTGGTGACATTGTCATCGACAATGAGAATCCGCCGGTCGGTCAGGGTCACTTTCTTGAAGTTCTTAACCTCCTGTTGGGCGGCTTTTTTCATACGGGCGGTAAAGTGGAAAACGGAACCGTTGCTCCCGTCGCTTTCGGCCCAGACATTGCCGCCCATCAGTGCGGCTATGCGGCGACAGATGGACAGGCCAAGTCCGGTGCCGCCGTATTCACGGGTTGTTGAGCCATCCGCCTGTTTGAAGGCCTCAAAGATGGATTCCAGTTTGTCGCCGGCAATGCCAATCCCGGTGTCGCGGACGGTTGCATGCAGAGTAAGGGCGTCATCGTCCTCATCTTCAACCATGATCGCCAGTTCGAGTTCGCCTTCTTTGGTGAATTTTGCAGAATTGCCCATCAGGTTGATCAGTACCTGGCGATAGCGGCCGGGATCTCCCATGACTTTGGCCGGCAGGGCGTTGTCGATTCGGCACAGGACCTCTATGGGGCGGCCGATAACCTTGGGCCGGACCAGATCGCAGACGTCCTGGGCTGTGATCTCCGGGTCAAAATCGATACATTCCAGGTCCAGTTTCCCTGCTTCAACTTTAGAAAAATCAAGGATGTCGTTAATGAGGGAGAGCAGTGCATCGGCACTGCGTTTAATGGTGCGGGCAAATTCCACCTGCTCGTCATCCAGGCTGGTATCAAGGAGCATATCCGTAAAGCCGATGATCCCGTTCATGGGCGTTCGAATTTCATGGCTCATGGAGGCCAGAAATTCACTTTTGGCAATATTTGCCGATTCAGCCGCCTTTTTGGCCGAGCGGAGTTCAGCGGTTTGCTGCTCGATTTCCGCCTGTAGAGTTTTTGAATAGTTAAGCTGCTGCTCCTGTATTTTCAGGTAGTTTTGTTCGTTTTCCGCCATGATGTCCTGAAATTTTGTTTCCAGAACGCTGGCCTTGCGGTCAAACTGTTTTTTTTGAATTCGTAAGCGGTTGGCGGTTTTTTGTATCTCCCTGTCGGCAAAGAAGAGGCGGATTGCAAGATTAAGGACAGGTTGAACCGGATAAGCGGCCTGTGGTGCCGGAGGCACGGGGTGGAGATCAATGGTCAGCAGCGAAAACCCGGGGTCAGGTAACGAGGTCAGGATACAGCTGTATTTCTGAAAGGTAAAGGATACCTCAAAAGGCTCGGCCGTCTCCCGGCGGTATTTCCGTATCAGTTCGACGGCAGTTCTGTCCTCAAGGGGAAAGGCCTGCGAAGCCAGATGGTTTCCCTGCCGGTCCCGGACAAAGAAGAGGAGGGCATCGGTCTCCTGCTCCAGATGGGCGAGCAGCGCCGCCAGCTCTTTGCCGGTGTCGACAAGATCGGAAAAAAGTGCTTTGGCTGCCATGGTGTACCTCAGTTCCCGTAAAGGTTGCGAACCCGTTCTATTTCTTCGGGAAGATCTTCCGCCAGGACCTGGTATTCATCCACGCTCTCCTGGATATGCAGGACCAGTGCATCGGGCAGTGAAACCGGAATATTCTCCTTGAGGGTAAAATCCAGCTGGTTGAGAATATATTCACTTATCTGCAGGATTCCAGTGAGGGATTCCGGTGCAATATCCTGGTCAACAGTGTGATGATCCCGGATGGCCTCACTTAAACTGTCCATCATCTGCCACTCTTCGGCCAACAGGTAGCCTATCTCACAGTGATCGGTCCCGATATACTCCTGTTCGAGTTCTATGATGGACGGTCCGTCCGGTTGAAGTCGACTGTACATCTCAAGGAATTTTTTTTCAGCCCCCTGCCATTCGACGATCAATCCTATATCATGGAGTATGCCCGCCAGGTAGGCATCATCTCCGTTGATGGAAAAAATGCGCTCAGCAATCATTTTGCTGCAGATGCCGGTGGCGGCACAGTGGATCCATAAACGATCGTGGGAAAAGGCGCTATTTTTCCTGTTGGATCGAAACATACCTTTCAGGGCGTCGGTAACGGCAATGTTGTGCAGGTTTTTCATGCCAAGCAGGGCAATGGCCCTGGAAACCGAGTCGACCTTATGAACCAGGCCGTAATAGGAGCTGTTGACAAGCGTGAGCAATCGTCCCACCAGGGCCGGATCCAGGCTGATAATTTCCTCAAAATCACGTAATGTCGAGCTGTCATCATTGATGAGCTGGGCCAGCCGGGTGACGATATGGGGCAGGGTGTTTCCCCGCTTGTATTTTTTTATCAGTCGTGCTGCTGTGGTGGGCATGGGTGTTCTCCATTGTTGGATAAAAGCGCGGTCCCGGAAACAACTTCAACATCTTCAATCAAGAGTCACTTCCCGTTTACTGATCGCTTCCGCCTTGACGCGGTCAAGGAGTTCGGAAAGAACCGGTTTGATATGCTCGCGCAGATCTCCGGCGACAACGATGAAGAGCAGGTCGTCTCCGGGCTGGAATCTGCCGGAATGGGTTTCTATCAGCACCTCATAGATCCCGGGTTTCCGTCGGTACTCCTGCCGGAGTTGCTCTACGAGCTGTTCATCCACAGTGGTTTCCAGAGCCGTTACCCTGCGATGATCTTTGCGTGACCAGTTGCGGACCGTACCATTATGGATAAGGATCATTCCGACGTTGTCGGTAAAATCGGGTCGTTTTTTCAACGCTGCTATGGTTTTAGAGATGTCCATGTCTTTTTCCTCTGCACGAGCTGTCGGGTCGTGGATATTCCCTGCCGGCGGGCGGGATTATATCCGTATCCGGTTTGTTTATGGTTTACGTTTTGCGCTTTCCCTTAGAACGGGGATTCTTTTTGACCGTTTTACCGTCTTTCCTCTGGGCAGCACGAGCTTTTGGCCAATGCGGATTGTTGCCCGGCGATCGAGGTTATTTGCCCGGATGAGTGCACGGGTGGAGACCCCGAATCTTCGGCCGATGGACCCGACGGTATCTCCTCTTCGTACCGTATACATGTGATCACGGATCTGCCTGGAGTGATAAAAGCGTGTGCCCATTTTTTTCACCCGGCCGCGGATGAATTTTGTCGCCGGCAGGCGCAGAAGATACCCTTTCGGAATGTACTTTTTCCCGGTTAACACCGGAGCACGCAGGGCCGGATTAAAGCGGGCAAAGTCCTTACGGGAAAGCTTGAAGTAGCGCCGGATCTTTCCGGTATCCGCGTAGCCTTTCATACGTATGCTCAGCGTTGCGGTCGGATGATCATGAATAATGGAGCGGTCTTTTTCCAGCTTGCGGGCGACCCGAAGTGCAGCTACAAATTCCGAGTAAAAATTTCGAGAGGCAAATTTAAAGATGCTTGTTTTATGATTTTTAAAGATATTTTCATATGTTTTCTGTACCCGCAGTGCCCGGACCATGCCCGCCCGGCCATAGTTGTAGGCCGTCAGGGCCAGAGGCCAGCTGCCCAGCTGACTGTAATTTTTTTTCAGCAGCATGGCTGCGGCCTGACTGGAGAGAAAGGGATCATAACGTTCGTCAAGAACGGAGTTGATGGTCATGAAATCTCTGCCCGTTCCACGGGTGAACTGCCAGAGGCCGACGGCTCCGGCCTTGCTGTGGGCTTTGGGGTTGAAAGAGGATTCCACATGGGGCAGGTAGGCCAGTTCGACCGGTAGGTTGTGGGCCCGAAATATAGCCTGCAGGTCCGGCATGTAGGCCCCCGATCGGATGACTCCCTGGAGAAAACGATCTTTCTGGCCGATCTGCAGCCTGATGTTGTCGCGGGCCTTCAGATAGCGGGTATGTTTCTTGGGTGGGAACAGGGCGGCAATACGTTTTTCTTCACGTGTCCGAGGTTTTTTCCCCCTGCCGAGATCGTTCAGCATTTTTTTGTATCGGTGCCGGGCAAGCTTGATCAGGTTTTTATTGATGCGGGCAGCCCCGGGGGTATTCCAGTCAACAAGATCAATTATTCCATAGACGATGGCCGGTTTGTCCTTGTCGTGCAGAATGCCCTGGCGGCTGTTGTACTTGCCGTACACATCCTGCCAGAACCGAACATTATCCTCGATAACCGGATAGACCGGGAATTGTATGTTTTTTTTTGCCAGTCCCGTCGTGGGCGCCAGGAAGAGTGCAAGGCAGAAAAAGAGGGTGATCCATCTGCCTGCCTGCGCCCTTTCTCCTTGATGTCCGGTCAATGCAGGCCTCGGGCCGCCTGGTGGTGTCGGTCCAGCTGCGGTCGGACATGGATGGGGCAAGAGGCCGTCCGGAAAAAAAGATGCAAAGATTGTTTGTTTTTTTTCAGCATTTCTAATATTCAACATACCAGTATCTTATCACATTACAGACAACTAGGAGAAGAAAGTTTTCCACTTCTCAGCGGAATTCTTTTTTAAGACGTTATGTACACACCCATTGTCGGAACCCTTGGCTATATTCTTTCACCAGACCGCAGTCGGGTCCTGCTGGTGCACCGTAATGCCAGAGCGGATGATCAGCATCTCGGAAAATATAACGGGCTTGGCGGCAAGATGCATGCAGGAGAGGATGTCGCCACCTGCATGCGGCGGGAAGTTCGTGAAGAATCAGGCCTGGTTGATCTGGAAATGTCCCTGCGTGGAGTTATTAACTGGAGTGGTTTTGGCAAAAAAGGTGAGGATTGGCTGGGATTTATATTTTTAATTACCGCTTTTGCCGGCAGTCCTGCTCTCCATAATGAAGAAGGCGAACTTGGCTGGTATGCGGTTGATACCCTGGACACCCTGCCCATGTGGGATGGGGACCGCTATTTCCTGCCCCTGGTTTTCGACAGGGACCCAAGGGTGTTTCACGGCCATATGCCGTACAGGGACGGCCGTCCGGTCAGCTGGACCTACTCCAGAGTTTGAATCCGTGCAGGGTACAATCTAAATCATTCAATTGCGGGCAAAAGGCTTGCACTTGAAGTCTAAGCTCTGTATAGTAGATGTCGGATTTTGTTTTCTTTGATTTCAATTGGTTACCGCCTCTGGTGGTAACTGTTCAGTAGGGAGGACGTGATGGAAAGTAATGCCGAACTGGCTCGATTGGAACAGTTTGTAGACAAGTTACTCACAAAATACCATGAACTTAAAGAAGAGTATCATACCCTGAAGGCGACTTTGCAGGAGCGGGACCAGGAGTGTGCCGAGCTGAAAGAAAATATAGCTGATTTGTCCAGTGAGCGTACTGTTGTCGGCGAACGGGTAGCCGGCCTGATCGGTCGTATTGAACAGTGGGAAAGTGAACTGGATACGCCTTTGGATGAGAACTCGGATCAGGGTGGTGTTCAGGGATCGTTGTTTGAAGCGGAATCGGAAGCCAATTGATGCGTCCGCTGTAATCGTAGACCATGGAAGATCGTCTTGTCCGTTTTGCCCTTTTTGGCCAGGAATTTACATTTTACAGTGATGCTCCGGAGGCCGACGTCGAAGAGGTTGTCGAAGTCTTGCGGAATGAGCTTGAGGGAACCGATGGTGAATATGTCAGTACCGTTCCTTCAAGTAAGTTGCTGGTCCTGGGCTGCCTGCGTATAGCTGCCAGATACGTCAAGGTAAACAGGGAGTTTAATGCATATCGTAATCGTCAGGGGCAGTCTATTGATGAGTTGATCGATAAAATGTCCGATCTTGACTGATCCCCCGGGAATTGCAGGAAAGATTCCCGGCTTCGGGCAACACCTGCGACTTTTATAAAATATCATTTTGTTTCGATTGGACATCTGTTATAGTTGAATCAGGAAAAAAGAAAACGTATAAGCCCCTTGCTATCACGGCAATTTTTTCCTGATGCACTATGCGGGCGTTGATTCGTCACCTGGCCGAATCGATGGATATACTTTTGAGTTCCCTGCGCTGTTGGTGATTAATGAAGTATTGAGCCAACTCTCATGATTAGGGCAGCCAAAATGTTGAAGAATGGAAATCTTCATTGATTACCAGGAAGCGGCATGGGCCTTGCCCACCTAATTTTATTAGGTTTAATCATTTCATTGACACGGCAGGGCGGGGATTTTTTGTAATTAATTTTTTGTAATTATTCAGGGCGCACCACGATGGTGGCAGGACCTCTGAACAGTGATGGTTTTTTTACAGCAACAGTACGTGTTTTGCTGTCTTACATATAGAGCTGAGGCACCTTTTCGATGTCCCGGCCGTGAGTGATCAGGCAGGGCGTAAGCCCGGTGCAATAAAAGAGAATACTGATACGATCAGGTTTACCATAGATGATGGTCTGGTAAAAAGTCTGGTTTTAACCAGTTTTACCGTGATAACCTCTTGAAATAATTAGAGCCAAGAATTTTTTTGACTTTTTGCGATACCGTCATATACGAGTACTCCGTCAAGTAGGTTGTCCGTGGGCCAGGAGAAGCCGGATTTTTTCCGGTTGTACATCCGGCCTGCTGCCGACCTGTCGTTGAACAGTTCCGGAATTACCGGGGACATCGTGCCCCTCTGGTTTTCAGATTCCGGATAATCAGAGTATCCCCCCTTTTTAACCACCGATCCGTGTGAATCGACCTGTCACTTCCAGTATTTTTTTCGCAGGTCTCTGAACGGAGTCTTTCCGTCAGCTGCATAACATACGGGTATCCACCAATGAATATAAATGCTATGACTCTGTTTTTGCTGGGGTTTGATCTGATTGCCGGTGCGGTTGTCGGGTATATTCTTCGCAAAAAACTGGTTGAAAAAAATCAGCTCAACGTAGAGGCTCAGGGGCGGCAGATTATCGAAAATGCAATCCAGGATGCCGAAAAGATAAAAAAAGAGGTTGTTCTGCAGGCCAAGGAAGAAGCCTACCAGATTAAACAGGATGCGGATCGTGAGGCCAAGCAGAGTAGAGAGGAGATTAAAGACGAACAGCGTCGGCTCGACCGGAAACTTGATGAAGTTCAGGGAGAGTTTGTAGCCCTTGAAAAACGATCGCAGAAATTAGAGCAGCATGATGAACAGGTGACCGCCAGGGAGCAGCAGGTCAATAAACGGGCCAACGAGCTGGAATCCCTTATTGATGAACAACGTTATAAACTTGAAAAAATAGCAGGGATCGGCCGCGAAGAGGCCAAAAAGGAGTTGATGACATCCATCGAGAGCGAGGCGCGTATGGATGCGGCCAAACGGCTCAGTCGGATTGAAAATGAGATGAAGATCGAGGCCGACCGGAAGGGGAAAAACATTCTTGCCCTTGCCATTGCCCGCTATGCCGGTGATTATGTTGCAGATAAAACAGTCTCCATGGTGCCGCTGCCCAATGATGAAATGAAGGGGCGTATTATCGGGCGCGAGGGACGAAATATCAGGGCCATTGAAGCGGCAACCGGGATTGATATTATTATCGACGATACTCCTGAAGCCGTCATCCTGTCCGGGTTCAACCCCATCCGGAGGGAAGTCGCCCGGCTTGCCTTGATTCAGCTGATCTCCGATGGCCGGATCCATCCCGCTCGAATTGAAGAGGTGGTTGCAAAGGTGACGGAGGAACTCGAGGTTGAAATCCGTGAGGCAGGCGAACAGGCCACCTTTGACGTTGGCGCCCATGGAATGCATGTGGACCTGATCGAGTTGATCGGCCGGCTCAAATATCGAACCAGCTACGGTCAGAACATCCTGCAGCATTCGCTGGAGGTGGCCTTTCTCTGCGGGGTCATGGCGGCCGAACTTGGTCTGGACGTGAAAAAGGCCAAGCGGGCCGGCCTGCTGCACGATATCGGCAAGGCCGTGGATCATGAGGTCGAGGGCTCCCATGCCATTATCGGTCGCGATATTGCTAAGAAATACGGCGAATCGGAAGACATAGTCTATGCCATCGGTGCCCACCATGAAGATCAGCCTCCAAAGAGTGTGCTTGATGTTCTGGTTCAGTCGGCGGATGCCCTGTCCGGCGCCCGTCCCGGTGCCCGTAAGGAGATGCTGCAGAGTTACGTCAAACGGCTTGAAGACCTTGAAAACATTGCTAACAGTTTTAACGGGGTTGAAAAATCCTATGCCATTCAGGCCGGTCGTGACCTGCGCATTATAGTTGATAGCCAGAAGGTGCATGACAACGAGGCAACCCTGCTCAGTCGTGATATTGCCAGGGCCATAGAAGAACAGCTGACCTATCCCGGCCAGATACGGATAACGGTCATCCGGGAGACCCGGGCAGTGGAATTTGCAAAGTAGTCAACAGGAGAAGATGATGAAAAGTGTTGAGGAACAGGTAGCTCTGATTGAGCGGGGTACCGTTGACCTGATTTCTCGTGAAGAGCTGGTCAAGAAGTTGACCCGTTCCCGTGAAACCGGTAAACCCCTGGTCATTAAAGCCGGGTTTGATCCGACCGCTCCGGACCTGCATCTCGGGCATACTGTTTTGCTGCAGAAACTTCGCCATTTTCAGCAGCTGGGGCACCAGGTCAATTTTTTAATCGGTGACTTTACCGGCCTGATCGGTGATCCCACCGGCAAGTCTGACACCCGGCCGCCGCTGACCCGGCAGGACGTGGAACGTAATGCCGAGACCTACAAAGAACAGGTTTTTAAAATCCTTGATCCGGAAAAGACAAAGGTTATCTTTAATTCGAGCTGGCTTGGCGAATTGAGTTCCTATGAAATGATCCGGCTGGCCTCACGACTCACCGTAGCCCGGATGCTTGAACGTGATGATTTTAAGAAACGGTTCGAGTCCAATCGCCCGATTTCTATCCATGAGTTTCTCTATCCCCTTATTCAGGGCTATGATTCAGTGGCCATTGAAGCCGATGTGGAACTCGGCGGAACAGACCAGCTGTTCAACCTGCTGATGGGCCGTGACCTCCAGAAGGGGCATGATCAGGAATCACAGGTTGTGGTGACCATGCCGCTTTTGGAAGGGCTGGACGGGGTCAACAAGATGAGTAAGTCCCTCGGCAATTACATCGGTATTTCCGAGCCTGCCGACGATATTTTCGGGAAGATACTCTCCATCAGTGATGAGTTGATGTTCCGTTATTATGAACTGCTCAGTGATCTCTCCCTGCAGGAAATTGAGCAGCTCCGGCAGGATATGGAGGCCGGAAAGATTCATCCCAAGGCCGTCAAGGTCCGGCTTGCCAAAGAGCTGGTGGCCCGTTTTCATGATCAGGACGCCGCAGATGCCGCAGAGCGGAATTTTGAGCAGGTCTTTAAAAAACATGAACTGCCTGAAGATATACCGGAAAAAAACCTCACCGTTGAAGGGGATGCAGTCTGGCTGCCCCGGTTGCTCCAGGAGGCCGGCCTGGTGAAATCGACCTCGGATGGACGACGGATGGTCAAACAGAATGCGGTCTCCGTGGACGGGCGGAAGGTTACGGATGTTGATACCGATATCCCCGCCCAAGGCACGGTTCTCCTTCAGGTCGGAAAAAGACGGTTCTGCAGGGTCAGCTTTATCTGAAAATCTGTTTACGCATATTTTAAGCGTAACCT
>DRKH01000166.1 GCA_011051825.1 Desulfobulbus sp. | reverse complement strand
TGTAACTGTTCAGGAGTGCTCCATATCTGTGCAGTCAGGCCTGTGAACTATAGTGATTCCTATGTGAATCAGGCCTGACCGTGCAGAGAGGTAGATAAGCGCAGACTTCGAGCGTAGACTCCGTGGGGTACTCCTGAACAGTTACCTTTTTTGTCGCGTCGGCCTCAACCTGAAAGGGGATAACTTTCGGCCCGAAAGGCGTTGTTATTTTATGCTCAAGGGTTGTTTTTTCCTGTTGCTGTGCTATCCTTTTCTACGAGTCCGTATCTGCAGCCCGTGTGCACACCGCAAAGCGGCATCCCGGATTTACCCGTTTGATAAATGGTCAGGTTGTGTCCGCTTTTTTGCTGCTGAACGGCTCTTGTTTTAAACAGGGTCAACCCCTGACCTGTTACTTTAACCGCTTCACCGGAAATACCTTTATGGGCGAATTGACCACACCGGTATCTGCTGAAAATCGCCGTTTTACCAGGGTCGTTTTTACCCGAACCGCAAAGTTGATTCTCCCTGCCGGAACCAGTACGGAAGGGCGGGTGCATAACTTGAGTCTCGGCGGTCTGTTTCTTGATGGAAAATACGATGTCGACGGTGGTGCTCTTTGTGAACTGGAACTGTATGAATCAGGGCGTCATTCCTGCCTTATTCTCCATTTTAAAGTGCGGGTTGTACGGATTGAGTCCGATGGGCTGGCCCTTGAATTTATTGATATGCCCACAGATAGTTATAAATTCCTCCAGACCATGATACTCTACTCGACGGACGATCCCCTGGGTGTTTCGCTTGAATTTCTCGAGGACTTTGAGGCCCTGGACCGGACTTTGCGCTGAAGGTCGAAATGAAAGAGTCTGAAAACCCTGTGCAAAAACGAACAGTTGCCGCTTTCGCCACCGGGATTTTTTTTTAATACCCCATAGACCGTGGTGAAAATAAAACCCATGCACTTTATAGAAATTCTGGTACTCTAGCTCGACACGGCATATTAACTTAAACTTATTGAGACCTTTTCCTTTTGGCTACTCACACTTCTCCTGTTTCATATATTATTCAACCCGTTGTACGGCTGGGTGATACCGCTCTTTATGTTGTCAGTGACCTCGGTCAGATGGGCATTTTTTTGTTTTCCGCCCTGGCCGGACTCTTCCGGCGACCGTTTCGTTTCGGTGAAGTGGTGAAGCAACTGCGCTTTATCGGTGCCGGTTCCATGGCTGTTATCTTTTTTACCGCCCTTTCTTCCGGTATGGTCCTGGGCCTTCAGGGGTATTACTCCCTGCATAAGTTCGGAGCCGAGGGGATGCTGGGCTCGGCGGTTTCCCTGACCTTGATTATGGAACTCGGGCCGATTCTGACCGCACTTATGGTCACCGGTCGAGCCGGTTCGGCCATGTGTGCCGAGCTTGGTATCATGCGTATATCCGAGCAGATTGATGCCCTGGAATGCATGGCTGTTGATCCCTTCAGGTATCTGATCTCTCCCAAGCTGCTTGCCGCCTTGATCTCTGTTCCTCTATTGACCGCCATCTTTGATGTTGTTGGAATCTTCGGAGGCTATCTTGCCGGCGTCAAACTGATGGGGGTCAGTTCAGGGGCCTACTTCAACGGGATGATGCAGAGTGTGAGTAACCATGACATCCGTCTCGGGGTGATAAAATCTTTTGTCTTTGCGCTGCTGCTGGTCTGGATTTGTACCGGTCGCGGCTATTTTGTTCAACAGATACGCGGGGCCGGCTTCGGTGCTGAAAGTGTGAGTAAGGTCACCACCCAGGCCGTTGTCTTTTCATCCATCTCAGTGTTGATCTTTGACTACCTGCTCACCGCTGTGCTCCTGTGATTATGTCTGATATATCTGCAACATCGGAAACTGCCATAGCGTTTGACCAGGTCTGCAAGTCGTTTGGTCAGCGCAGTCGCAAGCATATGGTGCTCAACCATATCAGTTTTTCCATACCGCGCGGCAAAACTACGGTCATTGCCGGCGGATCCGGACAAGGCAAGAGCGTAACGCTCAAGCTGATTCTCGGCCTTCTGTCCCCGGACAGCGGCAGAGTTCTGGTAGAGGGTATCAATGTCCCCTCACTGGGCAAGCGGGAGCTTCGCCGGTTACGGACCCGGTTCGGTGTGTTGTTTCAGGGATCGGCCCTGTTTGACTCCCTGACGGTTTTTGAAAATATCGCCCTGCCGCTGCGGGAACGGACAAAGATGACTGAAGACGAGATTCGGGAAAAGGTGCTGGCCACTCTTGAACAGCTTGAACTCAGTGGTCATGAAGAAAAATATCCGGCCCAGCTCAGCGGTGGTATGAAAAAACGAGTCGGGCTTGCCCGTGCCCTGCAGCTGGAACCTGAGATTGTCCTGTTTGATGAACCGACAACCGGGCTGGACCCGGTAATGACCCAGGAAATTTATCACCTGTTTGATCGGATGCAGAAGCGTCTCGGGTATACGGCGGTTATTGTCAGTCATGATATTCCCGGTGTTTTTGAGCTGGCCGATCAGATTATTCTTTTAAATAAAGGGGAAGTGGATGTCTTTACAGACCCCGACCAGATTATCCACTCCAAAAAACCGTACATCCGGGAGTTCGCTGAAATGACTCTGGGGAAATTCCCTCCCTGCCCGGAAAAGGAGAACCGTCTCTCATGAAAAATTCACGGCTTGAACTCTTTGTCGGCATATTTCTTATTCTTGGTTTTTGCAGTTTCGGCTGGCTGGCTCTGCAGCTTGGCGAAGTTCCCTGGCTGACCGAAAGCCGGACCTATAAGATATTTGCCGAGTTTGACAATATTTCCGGGGTCAAATCCGGAGCGGACGTGCAGATAGCCGGAGTTGTGATCGGTAAAGTCGGGGATATTGTTTTAAGTACGGATGAGGTTGCCCGCGCAGCCCTGCAGCTCGGCAAGAAAATCAAGGTACCCGTTGATTCGATTGCCTCGGTCAAGTCACAGGGAATTATCGGCGATAAATATATACAGATTACCCTGGGCGGAGACACTGCATTGTTTAAACCCGGTGATACCCTGACCGATACCGAATCTTCCGTAGACCTTGAGTCGCTGATCTCAAAATTTGCCTTTGGTCAGGTCAAGTAAGGGCTGCTGGAAAAGTAACTGTTCACCAGCACCCCACGGAGTCCACGCTCGAAGTCTGCGCTTATCTCCCTCTCTGCACGGTCAGGCCTGATTCACATAGGAATCACTATAGTTCACAGGCCTGACTGCACAGATATGGAGCACTCCTAAACAGTTACAGGTGGTGGTTGGGCTAGTTCTCTGCCCCCTCCTGAATAGTTACCGGGAAAAAACAAATTGTCCACGTTATTTAATCTCTATTCCTAAGCTATGGTATAAGTCCCTGCAGATCCTGACTCGATGAAATCACGGGTTAAAAGCCTCGTAAACGTTCACCAGCACCCCACTGAGTCTACGCTCGAAGTCTGCGCTTATCTATCTCCCTCTTCGTCCGATCAGACCTCTTCAGATAGCGGGCTATCGGAGTCTCGCAGGCTCGCTTACCTGAACGAATATGGAGCACTGATAAATGTTTATAATTTGGATGTAATGCCAGGGGCATGACATCCCGGTGAACGGTTACAAAGCCTCTAACTTTAAACTCGGAACTCGGAACTCAGAACTCAGAAC
>DRKH01000165.1 GCA_011051825.1 Desulfobulbus sp. | reverse complement strand
TGTAACTGTTTAGGAGTGCTCCATATCTGTGCAGTCAGGCCTGTGAACTATAGTGATTCCTATGTGAATCAGGCCTGACCGTGCAGAGAGGTAGATAAGCGCAGACTTCGAGCGCAGACTCCGTGGGGTACTCCTGAACAGTTACAATTCAGGGAGATATATCATGAACAAGGTCATCCTTTTTGCCTTTCGCGGAGACCCCATGTGCTTTGTCCATGTTCTTTTAAACGGACTCGATATGGCCGAGCGCGGACAGGAGGGAAAGATCATTATCGAAGGTGATGCCGTCAAGCTTATTCCGGAAATGGCCCAACCCGATCATTTTCTCCATCAACTGTACCTCAGGGCCGTGAAAACAGATATCATCATCGGGGCCTGCCGGGCCTGTTCAACAAAACTTGGGGTGGCTGCGGCTATTGAACAGGAAGGGGTCCGGCTTGTCGGCGACATGTCCGGCCATCCGGCCATGTCCGACTATATCGCCCGGGGATATACAATTATTACCTTTTGAGTATCTTTAATTTTTGTAACTATTCAGGTAGGGGCAGAGAACTAGCCCAACCACCACCTGTAACTGTTTAGGAGTGCTCCATATCTGTGCAGTCAGGCCTGTGAACTATAGTGATTCCTATGTGAATCAGGCCTGACCGTGCAGAGGTGGGGTGCTCCTGAACAGTTACTAATTTTTTATTGCAGGAGGAGTAACAGTGAAACCGATCGAACTTGCCAAAAATGTCTACTGGGTGGGGGCCGTTGACTGGCTGACCCGGGATTTTCACGGCTATTCAACCAACCGTGGAACCACCTATAATGCCTACCTGATCGTCGATGAAAAAATTACCCTGATCGATACGGTCAAAAAGCAGTACCGCAGTGATCTCATGCATCGGATTCGCAACATCATTGATCCGGAAAAGATTGACTACCTGGTGGTCAACCATGTGGAAATGGACCACTCGGGGTCCATGCCCGAGGTCATGGAGGCCATCAAACCGGAAAAAGTCATCTGTTCCAAGATGGGCCAGAAGGCACTGCTCAAACATTTTCACCAGGAAGACTGGCCCTATCATGTGGTCACTCCCGGTGAGGAGCTCAGCCTGGGCGAAAAAACCCTCAACTTTCTGGAAACCCGGATGCTGCACTGGCCCGATTCCATGTTCACCTATCTCAAGGAAGACCAGATCCTCTTCTCCAGCGATGCATTCGGTGAGCACCTGGCCACCAGTGAACGTTTTGACGACGAGGTCAACCAGGACGTGCTGATGCACGAGGCAACAAAATACTACGCCAACATCCTGACCCTCTACTCACCACTGGTCAAGAAGCTGATTGCCAAAGTGCAGGAGATGAATCTGCCGATCAAAATGATCGCTCCGGATCACGGGGTTGTCTGGCGTGATAATCCGGGCAAGATCCTCGAGGCCTATTCCCGCTGGTGCGTCCATGAAGGCAAGGGAAATGCCCTGATCATCTACGATACCATGTGGCATTCCACCGAGATGATGGCCAAGGCCATTGCCGACGGATTGCAGGATCAGGGTATCGGATATAAACTGCTTAACCTGCAGGTCAACCACCGCAGCGACGTGATGACCGATGTACTGGAGGCCAGCGCCATAATCCTGGGCTGTCCGACCCTCAATAACGGTATGCTGCCGCGGATGGCCGGGTTCCTCATGTACATGCGCGGCCTGCGGCCGACCAATAAAATCGGTGCGGCTTTCGGCTCGTTCGGCTGGTCCGGTGAAGCGGTCAAGCTGATGAACAAGGCCATGGGTGAAATGAAATTCACCATCTGCCACCCCGGACTCAAGGTGCAGTATGTCCCCGAACACACCCACCTGAAGGAATGCGTGGAACTTGGCCAGACCGTCGGAAAAACGCTCAATGATTTTATTGCCGGCAGAGAAATAGCCTCGGTTGAGGACATTATTTAGTGTCTGTCCGGAAAGGATAATTTTCGTTTGAGTTCAGGTAAGCGTAGACTCCGAGGAGCATAGAAAATTACCTGCGGGCGTTCATGACCTGTAATATGCAATGAACGGCTATCGCCCGCAGGGCGGGCTCCTACACTGTGCCTGAAAATTTTCTCGGAGTCTGCGCTTACCTGTTTTTTATGACAGGAATTCAGGAGTAAGGCACTAACGCGGCAAGCCCGCAAGGTATTCATCCAGAACCTTTTGACAGGATAATTTTAAAAAAACTCAAGGAGAGTGTATGAAAATACTCGTTGATAAAAAAATCGTTGAATTTCAGCCGGAGACTCCGCAGGAAACAGCAGACATGGAGGCGCTCTGGCAGACAATGGTCGACTGTGTCGCCGATAACAGGCGCATGGAACCCATTGGTGAATACATCCCGAGCAAGAGCAACGTTGCCCGGTTTATCATCGACAGTGTGCCGGAAAAGACGGTGTACACTGACGATCAGGTTCAGGAAGAGTGTACCGTTGTCTGTACAATCTGCAACAAATACGCCCACCTCAAACCCGGGGATTCAATTCCTCTCTGCTGCGGCAGACCAATGGAAGTTATGGACTGAGTCCCCACGCTTATATAATACATTGTGTACCTGATCACAGGCTATATAACTACGTGTTTTCATATACCTTGAAGATGTAAGCCGTTACAGGTGCCCCGAATTTGCGCAGGCGCGCATGGCAGCAGGTAAGCGAGCCTGCGAGACTCCGGGTAAGCGAGCCTGCGAGACTCC